>SLRP01000217.1 GCA_007130845.1 Kiritimatiellia bacterium
ACATCCTTTTTGACGAGAAAATAGGCGGCACAGTTCACCTTGCACTAGGTCAGTCATATGCGGAAACCGGAGGCAAGAACCATTCGGCGCTTCATTGGGACATGATCAAGGATCTGCGTAAAGGGGGAGCTATATACGTGGACGGAAAAGCCATTCAGAAGGATGGAAAATTTACGAGGGGATGAAAAGATTGTGATCCCCAGCCCCCGGCAAAATCCGGTCATACTCCCACAATCCATCGGCCCTCTATTTCACTTCGGCCCCTGTGGACTGTTCGCCGTCGATGGTTATCAGGCGCAGGCTTTCGCCCTTTATTGACGCCAGCACCATGCCCTCGGATTTTACCCCGCGAATAACGGCCGGCTTCATGTTGGCAACGACGACGACCGTCTTGCCTATGAGATCATCCGGCTCGTAGTACAATGCTATTCCCGCAACTATTTGTCGGCGCTCCTCACCCATCATCACATTGAGCTTCATGAGCTTGTTCGCTCCCTGCACCCTTTCAGCTTCCATCACTTTAGCTGTGCGCATATGTACCCGGGCGAAATCATCATAGGTGATGACATCGAATACCCCTTCAGGCTTTTCCTTCAATTCTTCCTCCATTCTATCAGCGGATTTGATTTTATTCTTATCCACACATCCGGCATCCGGCCCCGTGTTTCCTTTAATACCTTTTTCTGACGACACATGCATGCGCACCCGGGGAAACAGAGAGCCTGGGCTTCGTATATATGTTCCCGACCGCAGACCTCCCCACTTCCGCAGGCTGTCGAATTCCGGGTCAACCTTCTCGATGCCGAGAGATCGCCTCAGAATACCCATGCGTTCAGGCATTACCGGATACAATAAAGCAGATGCGACACGCAGTGACTCCGCAGCCATGTACAATACAGTATCAAGCTCCGCCTTAGCCTCCTGCCTGGCCAACGCCCACGGTTGACGGATTTCCAAGTACCTGTTGGTAGCGCGGACGGCTGAAATTACCCGCCCCAAACCGTTGTCCAGGCGCATATGGCGGACGGACTCCTGCAGGCCATCGGCGCTTTGCTGAACGGTATTCCATAACTCCTGCTCCTCGGCGCGATCCAATGCCGCTTGATCAGGCACCGGAACACGGCCATCGCAGTTGCTTTGAATCATCTTTATCACGCGACTGACCAAATTACCAAGGTCGTTGGCAAGATCGGAATTAAAACGACGGATAAATCCATCCTCGGTGAAATTGGCGTCCTGACCGAGCACCATCTCCGCTATCAGATAGTACCTGAACGAATCCACGCCGAACCTGTCTATCATCTCCATGGGATTGACGACATTGCCAAGTGTCTTGCTCATCTTGCTTTCACCGCTGAGCCACCAGCCATGAGCAAAGATGGTTTCAGGCATGGGAAGGTTCATGGCTTTGAGCATGGTGGGCCAGTAAACGGTATGGGTCGTGAGGATATCCTTGCCTATAATATGATAATCAGCGGGCCACCATTTCTTGAACTTTTTATCGTCTGAACAATAGCCGACAGCGCTGATATAGTTGACCAAGGCGTCAAACCAGACATATGTTACGTAGTCCTTGTCAAACGGCAGCTCTATCCCCCAGGCCATGCGTGTCTTCGGCCTGGAAATGCATAGATCGTTCAGATTTTTACGGAGAAATCCCAGTGTTTCATTGCGCCGGTAGTCGGGCTTTATGAAGTCCGGGTGTTCGTTAATGTACTCAACCAGCCATTCTTGATATCGGCTCATGCGGAAAAAGTAATTGGTTTCCTGGATACGGACTATATTGGCCCTGCTTTCCGGTGCGGCGGCCTCCCTGTCGCGCTCAGTCACAAAGGTTTCGCTGGCAACGTCATACCAGCCATCGTAGTCCGCCTTGTAGATTTCCCCCTTGTCGTACAAATCCTGTAATATCTTCTGAACAACAATTACATGCCTGTCTTCAGTCGTTCGTATGAAGTCGTCATGGGTTATGTCCAACTTTTCCCAAAGCTCCTGAAACCGGACAACCGTGCGGTCGGCCTGATCCTGAGGCGTTATTCCTGCCTTATCCGCCGCCTGTGCGACTTTCTGCCCGTGTTCATCCGTGCCGGTAAGAAAAAATGTCGGCTCATCCAGCAAACGATGGTACCTGGCAAGAACGTCAGCCAGAATGGTGGTATAGGCATGACCTATGTGAGGCCTGTCATTCACATAATAAATAGGCGTAGTGATATAAAATTTCTTATCAGAACTCATTTATCCCCTCAACAATTGCGGCCATTATAATTCAATGCATGGCTTTGGAAAGAACCAATGAAGGCCATGCCCCAGCCATTCCCAAGAGCGGTGGCATGCACCGAAAGGGTCGTTTGTCACATGATCGACAATGCGTCTACGTCAACTGCGCACCGGACTTTTTCAGGCCATTTAAATTCTTTCAACAAGTCGCGAATGGCAGCCGTCACCGGCCGGATGGAATGTGCGCGCACCATGATCTGATAGCGGTACAGACCCTTCATTTTTTCAAGCGGTGCGGGGGTTGGGCCGGCCACTATGACATCATCCGGCATCAACGGCTTGAGTTTCTTGGCGAAAAGCGTACCACCATATGTAAGATGGCCTTCCGACGGACCGCGCATGGTTATGCATACCAGATGCGTGAACGGGGGATATGACAATTCGCGCCTGAACTCTATTTCCTGATCGCAAAAACCTTCATAATCCATGCGTCTAGCCGCCTGTACTGCCGGATGATGCGGAGTAAACGTCTGCACTATGACTTCGCCCGTGACATCGCCGCGGCCTGCCCTGCCCGCGACCTGCGTAAGCAGCTGGAATGTGCGCTCTCCGGCCCGGAAATCGGCCATATGCAGGACCGTGTCGGCGTTTATAACCCCCACCAGCGTCACATTCGGATAATGCAACCCCTTCGCTATCATCTGAGTGCCCACCAGCACGTCTATTTTACCGGAGCGGAAACCTCCAAGGATCTCGTTGTAGGACTCCTTGCGGATTGTCGTGTCAGAGTCCATGCGTTTGACCCTGGCCTTGGGGAACAGCTTGGATACCACCTCCTCCACACGCTGCGTGCCTATACCTGCGAATCGGAATGCAGGGTCATTGCAATCCCGATTGGGACATCTCGCAGGAACCCGCCTGTATACGCCGCAGATGTGGCACCTCAATTCGTCCGCCTTCTTATGATATGTCATTGACACACTGCACTGATCGCATTCCGCGACATATCCGCATTTCGGGCATATTAAGGAGGTTGCAAAACCCCGGCGGTTCAGAAAAAGGATCGTCTGCTCGGCATGTTGAAGGCGGGATTCAATGGCGTCACGCAGATCGCGGGACAACACGTTTACCCTTCCTTCTCTCTCGACCTCCTCACGCATGTCAACAATGCGCAGCGCCGGCATCTTCCTGTGATCCACTCGATGAGGCAACCGGGCCAATGCATATTTACCATGAAGAGCATTATGATACGACTCAATCGAAGGTGTAGCCGAGCCTAGAACAACCGCGCATCGCTCGATTCGGCCCCTGACAACCGCCACATCCCTGGCATTATAACGAGGGGCTTCTTCCTGCTTATAGGAGTTCTCGTGCTCTTCATCCACAACAATGAGCCCAAGGTTGCGCACCGGAGCAAACAGTGCCGACCGGGCGCCTATCGCAATACGTGCCTCGCCGTCTCTTATCCGGTACCACTCGTCGTGCCGCTCACCGGTGGATAGATGGCTGTGGAGGACCGCAATTTGGTCACCGAACCGGCCTCTGAACCGTTCCACGGTCTGGGGAGTAAGGGCGATTTCCGGAACCAGAATAATGCCTCCTTTGCCCTGCTCAAGGGCGAATTGGAGGGCCTGCATGTATACCTCCGTCTTGCCGCTTCCCGTTACTCCGTGCAGCAGCACAGCAGCAGGGTCAAGACAACGGATTGATCCCTGGATCATTTTGAGGGCTTCGGATTGTTGCGGCATGAGTGCGTGCGGCTCGGTAGCCACGACTTCGCGGCCCCAGGATGGATTACGGCGGATTACGCTGGATGCTATATCGACAAGACCCTTTTTCTTCAACTCTCTTACGGGGGAATTTGCAACCTTGAGCCGTTTCGTGAGGTCCTTCATGTACGTAGGCCCGTGTGACAAGAGATAGGCCAGAATCTCAGCCTGACGGGGCGCCCTCTTTTCCATCTCCTTTATTGACCTTGGGGCCGTCGCTCCTTCACGGATACTTACCAGCAAACCCTCCTTGAATCGCGACTGTTCATGACGTACTGCACTGGGAAGAATGGTCCTTACCACCATCTCGAAGGGGGTAATGTAGTATTCAGAAATCCAGTGCGCCAGTTTCAGGACCGCTTCTGTAATAAGAGGACCCCGTCCCACAGTATCAATAATCTCTTTGACATTGGAGACTGGAGAAGAACCGGCCAAGCTCACCACATACCCGTATACCTTCCTCTTGCCGAAAGGCACCAGAACCCTTGAACCTATTTTCACGTCGGAATCCAGCCGAGGAGGAACACGATAGTCAAACTCCCGATCCAGCGCTAAATCCACCACAACTCTTGCGATTTCAGACATCTGGTGCTTGTACTCGAGTTTTCCATTGGAACCAACATGGGATATCAAGAAAGATCATTCCGGGGTTGATTCCGGCAGACAATATCCGGGTCATTCCCCTATCACTTTTATCAATGCGCGCTTTCGCCGCTTTCCGTCCAGCTCATAATAGAAGATCTGCTCCCACGGACCGAAGTCCAGCTTTCCTTCGGTAATGGCAACTACCACTTCACGTCCCATGATCGTTCTCTTCAAGTGGGCGTCTGCATTATCCTCGTATCCATTGTGCGCATACTGCGAATACGGTTTTTCAGGGGCGAGTTTTTCCAGCCATTTCTCAAAGTCCGAATGCAACCCGCTCTCATCATCGTTTATAAAGACGCTTGCCGTGATGTGCATGGCATTTACCAGCACCAAGCCCTCTCTTACACCGCTTTCCTTGACCGCTGCCTCCACATCGCCGGTAATATTCATCAACCCCCTTCTGGCGGGGATATGAAACCATAATTCCTTTCGGAGTGTTTTCATCTTTTTCTCCACTTCAGTTTCTCTCACAACACGCGGGTGAAATTATCACATCCGATCCGTCAAGGCAACGCAAGTACTGCCAGTAATTGCATGATCCATATTCCAGCATGCCGCATACGGGAAAACACCGTGTTTTCGAAACAGGGTCGAACCTGACAACTACCGAACCTTCCTCAGCTATTTTCGGAAGTCGCAATGATAATTTGATTTACCGCGGGATACGCCGTGTTTAGCATCGGGTCAAATATATGACATCGAGAAGAAAAGTCATTCGGATCGTATACGGTCTGGTCTGCGCGGCTTTGCTGCTAACGGGCTTGATCGTAGCACTGTACATGGAACGGATTCACAGACACGACGATATCATTGTTCAGGTCAGTCGTGAATATGATGTGGACCCGCGCCTTGTTTCGGCGATCATATGGAGGGAAAGCCGTTTCAACGCTGACGTGATCGGGGCCGCGGATGAAATCGGCCTCATGCAGGTTACAGACCTGGTTGGCGAAACATGGGCGAGGTCGCACGATATCGACAAATATTCTTCCGAAGATCTTTTTGACCCGGAAACCAACATAAGAGCCGGTGTATGGTATCTGTCCCGTGCAATAGAGCAGTGGTCCCACAGGTCGGACCCCCTTCCCTACGCTCTTGCACAGTACAACGCGGGACGTTCCAATGCCCTGCGCTGGGCAGAACACGATGAAGGGAAACCGAGGCGCTTTGTTGAAAACATCACATTTCCAACCACGCGTGATTATGTTGAAAACATACTCAAAAGATATCGGGGTAGATAGCGGTCTCAGAAGAAACGATGGACTCCTACGGCGATTTCGCGGTCATTTCCGCTGAACCAAGTGACATCGAAACGGCCCATCCATCCACTCTCCCATCGCACATCGAATCCGAATAGCGCTCCGAAATCATTCTTTTCACGAACAGAGTCCTCTCCGAAATCACCGGTTACCCGTGAGAAAACCGGACCCGACCGCAGGGCGTATCCTGTGGGCTCATAGGGACGCCACAGGTTGTCGCCGGCCTGATTCAGACGGTAAACGAACAATGCCGCTATCCTGGCGTCCTTCCATTTCAAGTCGATGTTTTCAGTTGCAGACCCGCCGTCAGGACCGGCAGAGGCATCGACGGTCTCCACGTCAAAATCCGATTCAGCAACCCGGTATATTGCATCGATCTCCACTGCAATGGATTCCTTTCGACCTACGACGGGGGAACGCCGAATAACGTATTCAAAAACCGACGCGCCTGCGCCTATTCCCCAGGCGAAACCGGTCCCGCCATCCAGTTCCAAGCGGCTTCTAACCGCCGGATCGCCGGCGGCCGGTTCACCGGATATAAATAGACTATGGTCGGTCCTGGCAGCGCCTGCCTCACCCCAGATATGCAGAAACGGCGCAATTCTCACGCCTGCCCTGAAAAACCCCTGCATCACGTCCAGGTCCAATTCCCCTCCATTTGTGGTGAGACGCCGGCGGTCGAACTGCAGGCGCGCACCCATGTTCCATCCGGACCGGGCCTCCAAACTGACAAGGGCGTCACTGGTCGGCCCCATTTCGTCAGCCCGGGCTTCATGATACGGCATGAAGTTTATGAACGCGGCTGTTACAGCCATGAAGAGAGAGTTTTTCCAAAAGCCGTATGCCACTCCTGTATTCATTGTATAACCCCCGCAAAAGCTTGACTAAGAACCATTCAAACCCGATCATTGGCATGAAATGAAGTGTGGCCAATTCCGGAAACACCCACTATCTAAATTTTATACAGATCCAAGCATATACAGGTTCCCATATGAACGCCAGCATTAGTTTATTGAATGAATCCATCGGAGGCAAGCGCCTTGCCTCCGTCGCCTCTTCGCTCCTGTTGATTATCGGTCTTTCGGCATGCGCAAACACGTCACAATCCGGGCCTGTAGAGGAATCGCATACGAATCACAATGCAACAGGGCTGGATTTTCCGGTGCCCCGCAACAATCCGGGGGATTCATCCGGGCCGTCAACCAGGGCAAATGATCCAAGGGCGGAGGGTTCTTTTTCCAACCCGTCGGAATCGGGCGCGGAGTCCGGGCCGCAGTCGCTGCTTGACGAGGCTGAAGCCTTGTACGACGAAGGCGCCTATACCGATGCGCTTGAAGCGTGCATTGAGATTGCACGAATCAACCCTGACACACCCGGTCTGCAAGAGCTTCGGAACCGCATATTATCCGCCATGATGGAAGAACGGGCCGTAAATGCCGCTGCGCGGGACCAGCTCGATCGCCACCGGGCAATGAGGGACGTGGATGAAAAGGGCCGCATACCCGACACCTATGGTTTACGCAGAATGATAGGCGAGTCGGCGATGGACAGCATTATTTCCGAAAGCGCCATGATGCAAGTTTTGGAACGTCCTGTCGACATTCATTTGAAGGGAGCAAGCCTATCCAGCCTTATCCATGCGCTATCCGAAGACGAGGATATCAACATGATCGCCGATGAGGGAATCGGCGGCGGACGAACCATTGATATTCATGTCACGGATGTGCCGCTTCGCGAGGTATTGTCTTATATCGGCCGTCATTTCCAGATTCAATTTCATACGGGAGAAAACATGATCTGGGTAACCGAGGAGGCCCCTGACAGGTCTCCACCCATGGAGACAAGAGTGTTCCGTCTGCGTACGGGGCTTCTGCTGCATGGTCAGGCATGGGGCGAACTTCCGGAGGATATAAGGCTTACCCAGAGCGATATTTCCGGGATTTCGCGCAAGGCTACGGTTCTGCCGGATCGCGGAACTTACATTGAGGAAGTCATAGAGAAGTTTGTTCCCTCTGTGAACGGCGCAAACCTGCATGTGGACTATAATTCACATACTATGTTCGTTCGCAACACGCCTGAAAACCTGAAATTGATTGCGCAGATCGTTGAAGCTCTGGATGTCAATCCGCCCCAGGTGCTTATAGAGGCCCGTTTCATAGAAATCAGCCATGCAGATTTGCAGGAAATCGGCATTGACTGGATTCTGGGATCGCCCCTGACTGTCACCCAGAGGGGTGTTCAGCAGGACGGGGTACGATCCAGACAGCCGGCCACGATCATCGATGAGGACAGTTCAATCACCTTCTCGCCTTTTCAAAGTGATGATGCCGGAAGGGTTCCTCTGGGGCCGGTAGGTCCTTTCGGCCTGGTCAGGCCAGGTGTCCCGCCGACGGAGGATCAAGGTCTAAATCTGCACTTCAGAGGCGTGCTCACGGAACCTATGTTTACTGCCGTGCTTCACGCGCTGGAGATATCTGGAAAGGGCAGGACTCTATCAGCGCCGCGCGTAACCACTTTGAACAACAATCCGGCCAAACTTCGGGACGGTGACGACCTGCTATATTATGAGGAATTCGAGGCGCAGGCATTTCACATGCTTGACCGTCGCGATGAGAGGGTGACGGTTACCGCTATGACGCCAAAGGGCAGACCCAGCATGGCGGAGCTGGGGTTCACCTTGGTGGCTGTGCCCAGCGTCGGCGCAGACAACCGGTCCATAAGCCTGCTGTTGACACCGACCATAAGCGAGCTTGTTGAATTTATTTCATTTCAGGATGACCCCCCTGAAGAAGATCTTGTCGAGCAGCGCATACGGCAGGTTGTGGTAAAATTGCCCCGTATTTCACGGCGCGAAGTTCAGACAAAGGTGGTTGTAGACAGCGGTGAAACAGTCGTCATGGGCGGTTTGATCAGGACGGTCAGCCAGGACACCAAGCATCGAGTTCCGGTTCTTGGATCCCTGCCTCTGGTAGGACCGCTGTTTCGCCGTACGGATGTCACAGAGGAACGGCGGAATCTGCTGATTTTCGTCACCGCAACAGTTATATCAGAACGAGGTGAATCGCTTCTTCCGCTTACACAACGCGACACGGGTCCCCGGGCTCCGGGGGGTTAATCTCCATTACGCCCTCCGAATTCTCAATGCCGAGCGCGAAGAATGACGGTAGAGAGGCTGTAATTTATGTTAGGGCACAAAGATATTCTTGGATTGGATGCCGGATCGGACGCAATAAGAATAGTGCGTTTTCATCGGGCTGGATTTTCCATGCGCATAGCGGACACCGCCGTGCTGGAACGTTCCGGCGACGCCGAGACCTGCGCCAGAAATTTACGAGCCATTCTGCATGAGAAAGGGTGGAGCTATCTGCCATGTGTTTTTGGTATGCGGTCAGATTTAATATCCACCCGGATTCTGGAGATCAGCGACAATAGTGATGCCGGATTCAGGCGTCTTGCATCCAGCCACATCGAAGAGTTCGAGGTTCTTGCCGGGGCTCCCACGGTTACAGAGTACGCGATAACACGCAGCAGCGGTCAGCAGCGCCTTTTGCTTGTTACAGCGCGCGTGGACACGATCCTGCGTGAATTACAGTTACCGCGCGAAGCGGGTCTGCGCGTCACTGACATAATTCCCGCGCCGGTTGCGCTTCATGCGGGGCTTGACAGGCTTCTACCCCGTTCCAGAAAACCAACGGCTTGCATCAAGATTGAAAAGGAAAGCACTGAATGGATAGTCGGACACGGACACGACCTTCTACACCTGCGAAGTATTCCCATTGGCCGCCGTATTTTGCACGAAGAACAGAAGGCTTCCGGAACTGATAATCCTGTGACCGGACGTCCCATGTTCATGCAATGGCTCAATGACCTGCATGCTGCTCTCCGGGCTTACCGCATTCAATACGATTCGGCGATTTATCAACCCGGACGACTGGTGCTGGCTGGGGACTGCAACCTGGGCTCGGAAGACCATTCGCTGATTTCAGAGAAATTGGACCTGCCTGTGGCCAAGCCGCATGACCGCTACCTGGAGCGCCCTGAACCCTTTGCCACGGCTATCGGACTGGCGCTCGCAGGGGCGGGCAAAAAGCCCATCCGAATAAGCCTGCTTCCGCCGGCAATGAAATCATCCGAAGAGGAACGCCGCCAGATCATGAACTGGACGGCCGCATGCGCAGCCCTATTGCTGGCTTCGTCTATTTTTGCCGTGAACACATGGAGGGAACTGAACTGGAACCAGCGATTGCTCGCGGAATACGAGCAAACGGCCGACAAACTTGATACATTTGATAAGGAGTTGACCGAATACAAGGAAATTAACCGGCGTTTGCGCAGGCAGGTGATTCCCATGCGTGCCGCAGTGCGTAATAACCATGCAGCTAAAGCCATCCTGAATGCAGTGGCGGAAGCCCGTGACCCGAATGACTGGTTTGTTCTCATTGCGGATGCAGAATCTTATTTCCTGTCCGCCAATGAAAATACGAGGGGGGATTCCCGCAGAGGCTCGCCTTCGAGAACGGATTTCGACGGCGTAAAGGCCTTTCGCCAAATTATCGTGGAAGGTTATACTCCCGTGGACGACCTTTCCACGGTACGCGCAATGATAGAAAAACTGCGCGATTACCCCTTTATTGCAGACGCCGACCTGCTGCCCGACGACAAGATCAGCAATGAGGCGAATCAATACTCCGATTTGCTTGCCGGCAATGCCCGGCGCTTCGCCCTTGAAATCGAACTGGCTACACGATCGCCATGATACGCTTTACTCCAGTCGCATCAGCTCAGGCAAGGACGATCCTTCCGTGGATCGTCACGGCCACCATTGCAATTATTGTATTGATGGCCATGTTCGTGGTACGGCCGATGCACGCCGAAATTCTGGGAACCGAGGAACGCATGCGGTCGGTCAGGGAAACAATCGAAGCCCATCAGCAATCTCCAGACAGCGAATCTCCCGAATTAAGGATTGTTCATGAACAGATGATCAATGAACGACTCCAGGAGGAATGGGGCCGCAAACAGAAATACATCCGGACTTTTCGTGAAGAGAGAACACTGCAGGACATTCTTGTTCCCTCTCCGTCCATCGAAGGGCGCATAGATTTCAAGGTGGCTTTATACGAGGCACGCCAGCGTCTGAGCGGTAAGGCTAGGGAACACTCAGTAACACTGCCATTCGACCTCGGAATACCGGATACCATCGGCGCTGATGAAGACGCGGAAACCAGGCTGCGTCAGCTGGCAGCGACTGTATTACTGCTGGAAAAGTGCATCGAAATGAATGTACCCGTGATCGAAGAAGTAACGGCTCTTCCGCCGCGAGTTACGGAGCTACACGATGACGCACACAAGAACATTTCTTTTTATCCGGTGCGCATACGCATGATATATTCATATGAGGGGCTGCTGGACATGCTGGACATGCTCTCTCAAGATTCATCCTTTTTTGGTTTGCGCAGATTTAATGCCTTGAGTCTGTCTCCTGAAAAACCGGACAAGGTGCTGATCAGCACGGAATGGAGCGCAGCCGTATTCACAATGGCGAGCCTGTCAGATACAATCCATACTGATCGCGAAACAGATCCCTATCATGACTGGTTTTTCTACTATGAGGGGTATAGAGAGCATGATTGAGCGGTTTGCACAGCTGATTCTCCGGATAAATGCCAGGAATGCACGGATTACCGCAGTTGTTATTCTGGTAGCAGCAGGTCTTCATGCGGCTGTATCGGAAGCCATGCGGGAAGGAAAGACATATACAATAGAGACTTACGGGAAGGAAACGTTCAACGATGCAGTTACTCCCTTTTCATGGCCCGACTTCAAAATTGAGGCGGCACAGGAAAACCCATTCGTCTCCCCATATCTTCAGGACCTGATAGCACAACTGCAAGAGCCCGATGAACAGCCGACCTCCCCTGCCCCGACTCCCGGGCCTGAAGACGACCCGGAAGAAGACGACCCCATGCCGGAACGTACCTTGAGGTTGAGTTTCAAAGGAGCACTGATGCGGACCGACGGCACAATTCTAGCCCTGATATCAGACCTGGATGCCGGATGGGAGCGGGCAGTCAGGAAGGGCGATATGGTGGAAGGATTACAGGTCAGGAAGATAGAGCTGAACAGGCTGTACCTGGAAGATGAACAACACTCCTTTCAACTAGGAGCCGGCGAGGAGCAGGTTCTTGAAATACGATGAAGGATTCCACACACATTGACAGTCCAAAGGCAGGTTACCGATCACTAACCGAAATCCGGGCAAAGCTGTGTGCCATCCTCATTGATGAAGGCATAATCACCAAGGCCGCTCTTGAGGATCTTCAACAGCGCGCAGCATGGAAAAACGAGCCAATCGAGTCCGCCCTGTTACGAGAGGAGATTATTTCAGAAGAGGATTTACTGGATAGATTGTCGAACATCAGTGGTATTCCCAGACTTGAAAACAGGGCAATAACCATAGGGGACAATGTAATAATGTCAGTTCCCCCGCGAGCTGCAGTCCATTATCGCATCATGCCCCTGATACTGGAGGAGGATCAAATCATCCTCGCCACGGATCGCCTTCGTGATCCCGATGAAGATGCCCAATTGCGTGTTATTCTGGGTCGATCAATTCAATGGATGCTTTGCACCTCAAGGGAGGTAAGTGAATTCATAACGCATTTTTACGGTATCGGGATTGAGACGTTCTTGGACATCGAGGAAAGCGAGTCAAGAGCAGCAGGGGCACGGAGATCCGGCGACGAGGCACCGGCAATTCCGGCGTTTGTGGATGACATAATCCGTGACGCCATCAGGAGCAACGCCACCGACATACACGTGGAGCCCGAAGAAGATCATCTGCGAGTGAGATATCGTATTGACGGTGTTCTCTATCCCGCACCCATGCCGCGTGGAGTTGAAAAATATCAGCGAGCCATCATATCCAGCATGAAGGTCATGGCCCAGATGAACATAGCCGAAAGGCGCCTGCCTCAGGATGGGCGTCTTGAGAAATACATGGAAGACCAATCCTTCGACATACGGGTATCGGCTCTGCCCACACGTTATGGAGAGTCAATCCAGATGCGGCTTCTCAACAGGGGCGCGACCTTTCTCAGAATGAATGAATTAGGCCTTCCCACGGATAAACGGGACCAACTTGAGGAATTGATACATATACCGCATGGTCTGATTCTGTTTACCGGGCCAACGGGCAGCGGGAAAACAACAAGCCTCTATGCCGGATTGGCCGAGCTTAATGACAGCGAGCGCAAAATAATCACAATTGAAGACCCGGTCGAATACAGGATCAAGGGCATTACACAATTACAGGTACAGCCGCAAATCGGGTTCACCTTTGCCAATGGATTGAGATCCCTGTTAAGACACGATCCGGACATAATACTGGTCGGTGAAATCAGAGACGATGAAACGGCGGACATTGCAGTCAGCGCAGCGCTCACCGGACATCTCGTCCTGAGCACCTTGCACACCAACGACACCGCCGGAGCGGCTACCCGGCTGGTGGATATGGGAATCGAACCTTATCTTGTAGCATCAGGTCTTCAGGGTATCGTAGCCCAGCGTTTGATCCGCCGGATATGCCCCCATTGCAGAGAGGAAACGCACATGGAAAAGCGTTATGAAAACGAAGTGCGGCAGCTTTTTCCTGAAATGGGGGGTTCCATCCTTGCATGGCGCGGCCGCGGTTGTCCGTACTGTCGTTTCACAGGTTATCACGGGCGCCGCGCTATTTTTGAAATCCTGGAAATTGACGATGAAATACGATCGATGATAGTGGAACATCATTCAAGCGGGTCGATAATGCAGCATGCGACAAAACGTGGAATGACCACAATGCGAAAAGCGGGCTGGAAGATGGTGCTGGAAGGAGAAACAACTCAGGAAGACCTGTTGCGGGTTACCAGCGGCGCACAGCGCAGAAAGCCCGCCGACATCTGAGTTTCCGCAGGTCACTCATGGAACTGCAGATCATGGAGATAGCGGTACAGGCCGCTCTTTGCCAGTAGTTCGTCATGCGTACCCTCTTCAGCAACCCTGCCCTTATCAAGAACCAGTATGCGATCGGCATGCGCGATGGTGGACAGGCGGTGTGCTATGGCGAATACAGTTCGGTTGGACATCAGTTCATCCAGGGCAGCCTGTACCTGCCGCTCTGATTCGGTGTCCAGGGCGCTTGTGGCCTCGTCAAGCACGAGGATAGGAGGATTTCTGAGTATCGCCCGTGCAATTGACAACCTCTGGCACTGTCCGCCTGAGAGCCTGACGCCCCGATCACCTACCACCGTCTCGTACCCTTCCGGCAGTTCCTCGATAAAACTGTGAGCATGCGCCCGTCTGGCGGCATCTTCTATGGCTTCGCGCGGCGCTTCCTTATCTCCGTACGAAATATTACTTGCCACCGTGTCATTGAACAAAAACGTATCCTGTGAAACCAGGCCTATCAATTTCCTCAGGGAAGACTGGGAAATATCCCGAATGTCCT
>SLRP01000028.1 GCA_007130845.1 Kiritimatiellia bacterium
CTGTCTGTGTCCCGTCCCGTTCGCATACTCACGGCGTTTTTCGTTCCATCCAGAGCGGCGTCGTCAGAAACCACAGGGCGGTGGCCATGATCATGATGTAGTGCACACTTTTGAGGTCCGTCCGTCCGGCCAGGAACAGGATGGACGGCAGGATAACCCCGATCATCGCCAATCCTGAAAGTAGCTGTAGAATTCTACGCATGCGACACCTCTTTACTATTAGATGAACGTTGCAGATGGCGACTGAAACCTACATAGAGCAAGGCGGCCACAAACCAACCTGGCAGACTTACAAAGAAAATTTGTATGCCGCCGTAAAGCACAAGCAGCACGCAGGTGATGAGTGTTATAACCCATGTCAGGAATGCCGCCCAATTGAATGACAGCCCCTGTTTTTCGGCATAATCCGGTTCAAAACCCAGTCGGCGGGCGAACCAGAAGTCCATGAAGACGATCGCACCCATCGGCATGAGGATCATACCGTAGATGGCCACGAAATCGAGCAACTGCATGGCGATGGCCGGGAACATACCGGCTATAGTGGCCAACAGGCCAGTGCCTATTGTAACTGCGAAACGCGAGCGACTAGGCATGATGGCTTGAAAGGCCAGACCCGCCCGGTAGATCGTTGGGTTGGCGGTGGTCCAGCCGGCTATAATGACCAGTATCAGGCCTGTCAACCCCACTGAACGATAGGCCATGGGACCGGGCAGGACACTGGAATCCGAGGGATCCAGATGAAGCTGAAGGGCGAACAAGAGTGATGCGGCCAGCCACGCAAGGAAATGTCCGAGGTACATGCCGGCAGCCGAGGCTACGGCGTACCACGATTTCCGTGCGTACCGGAGAACCGTTAGATCCGCCATACCGACATGCATAGCCATGTTGCAGAACCAGGCGAAAAACATGACGTGCCAGAAGGTGAACTTGACCTGTCCGGGCAGCGGATCTCCTCCCGTCCACAAGTACGTGTTCGCCAGGGCCCACAGATCCGCGGGTGTCTCAATCCGTGCACCCGTCACGTCGATGAACTGCCGGAGACTCACCAGGCCGAACGCGAGGAAGACCAGCACCATCCATGGCGCCGCGATATTGGCGACTCGCGCCACCATCTTGTACCCGTACGCCGCCACCAGGGAAATGGCTACTCCCACAGCCAATACGGCCAGTACCCAGCCTATGCTGTTGGGCAAGATGTCCGTCAACTGCGGCATGGGAAAATGAAACCATACACCCAGAGCCGTCGCGGATACGGTGATCATCGCGCCCGCGAGGAAGCAGAACATGACTCCGTTAGCCAGGTTGTACAGAATAACCAGACGGCGCCCACAGATCTTCTCCAGTTGATAGTAGAGTGTCAGTCGTGCGCGCGTGGCGATAGGGGCGGTCAGAAACACCCAGCTCAACACCGCCAGTAGATTGCCCAGGATCAGGCCGCCAATCACGTCGAAAGCGCTGACCCCGGCGGCCACGAACAGCGGTCCGATCATCAACTCCGTGCCGGCAGTGTGTTCTCCGGCATACATGCCGATGAAATGCTTGAACCTAAGCAGCGCCCCCTTCGGCACCGGACGCCGTTCGAATTCATCTGCTCCAGCGGAAATTATTTGCTCATGGCCTGCGGAGTCATCGGAAATTCCTTCATTCATACGTTAACCCCCCGCCCACTACCTTTCGCCTTCTTTGAATTTGATTAATGTACAACTAAAAAACATTCAGAAGCGAAGTATTTTACACAATTTATTACCGTTTATCATCAATATTAATATCTGTAAATATAATTTTATTAATGTAATGAAATATACCTTATTCGAGCAGATTGACGACCTCTATGACAATATCCATTCCGTTTTGTGCCGCATGATCGGCGCATTCCTCCAGCGCCTCATCAATCCAGAGAATGCCCTCCACGCGGGACGGCGCTCGCTATCCGTTCGACCGGATAGCCCATAAATAGAATGGGAACGACGATTTTCACAATCCGCTTTATCGAAAGACCCCGTTTGTGGACCGGTGACCGGAGTTTATGTCTTGCCACAAGTTCCGTGGCGCAGGAGTGATAACCGAAGGCGCTATGCAAAGTCCGATCTCGATATACATATAGCCAGAGGCGGCTTCCATTCCGCTGCGCTACCCCAGGTTCATCCGTCTTATTGCATTGGGCGGGACGCCGTACCACGACCTGAAGGCTCGCGTGAAGTTAGCCGTATCGCTGAAATGAAGATCTTCGGCGATCTCCTTGACCAAGCGGTCGGTCGTCTGCAACTGGGTCATCGCATGATTCATCCGGATATGCTGCAGATAGTGGAACGGGCGCTCACGTCCAAATCTCCGAAACAACCGGCATAAATAGGCTTCATCCACATGACAGGCCTCCGCCACCGACCGCAGCGAGGTTACCGTCAATCCATTGGTCTCGATGTAATTGCGACAGCGTTGGTAGGTGTGAAAAGCGCGGGCACTGGATGCTGGAAGCGGAATCACCGAATCGGTGATCTTGAGCATTAGATAGCGAAGCGCTTGCAAACAACAGTCTTCGCGATCGAAACGATCGGACAAACCAAAATCAATGATATCATCGAGAATATGACGTACACGACCCGGATCGGCCACTTGCACCACCGAACCTATACCTAATCGAAGGGAACGCAGGTAGGCCGGGGATCCGCGTCCACCCAGCACTAGGAAGTACTTCACCAGAGCATGCTCCTCGTCACATGATATGGCATGCGCCACACCGTGCCCGTAGGTGAACAACGTGCCTGGAATGAGATCATGCCATCGGTCATTCATGACAAGCCGTCCCGCTCCTTCAGCCACGAACTCGACAATGGGAAAGGGGAATCCGGGCCGGTCGATAAGGTAGTCCGGACGACAATGCTCCACACCGCCCCCAACTACCGTGACTCCCCCATTAGAGGACTTGTTCGGGCGCAGATTAAATCGGCGCGCCGACGTGACCTGTGGACTGAAATAACGGGCTAGACGCTCGCCGGCCGTCGACATTCTTTTCATTTCGTCACGGTAGCGATTTTTCCAGAAGAGGTCAATTATTGACAGGATTGCGACAATACCTGCCATTCATTATGAAGGGCCTGCGGTGTATTATTCTCACACTTACAGAAAGGATATGCATGATGATCCATCCCCGTATCGGTATTCGACCCACCATCGACGGCCGCCTTGGCGGTGTACGAGAATCGCTTGAGGAACAAACCATGAAGCTCGCGCAAGCGGCTGCGACGCTGATTTCCTCCACGCTGCGCTACCCGGACGGCAGCAAGGTGGACTGCGTGATCGCCGACACCTGCATTGGCGGCGTGGCCGAGGCAGCAGCCTGCACCGACAAGTTTCGCCGGGAAGATGTCGGCGTCTCCCTCACGGTGACCCCGTGCTGGTGCTATGGATCGGAAACCATGGACATGGATCCCCTCATCCCGAAAGCCGTCTGGGGATTTAACGGAACCGAACGGCCCGGCGCGGTCTATCTCGCCGCGGTGCTGGCAGGACATGCTCAAAAGGGAGTACCCGCATTCGGAATATATGGACGCGATGTGAAGGACAGCGGGGACTACTCCATACCGGAAGACGTGGCGGAAAAGATCCTCCGCTTCGCCAAGGCAGGCCTTGCCGTCGGGACCATGCGCGGCAAATCCTATCTCGCAATGGGCGGCACCTCGATGGGTATCGCAGGCTCCATTGTGGATCAGCCTTTCTTCGAAAAGTATCTCGGCATGCGCGTGGAATCCATCGACATGACGGAAATCATCCGCCGTATCGAGCGCGGGATTTACGACGAGACCGAGTTCAAGAAAGCCATTAAATGGGTGAAGGCAAACTGCAGGGAAGGCAAGGATTATAACAGCCAGAAAACCCGGCGCA
>SLRP01000034.1 GCA_007130845.1 Kiritimatiellia bacterium
AGGGCGTGTTCTGGATGAGTTTTGTGCCACTACGGAGCTGAGTCGCAAGCACGCGATTAAGCTGCTTCGGAGCACATCCGATCCGCTTAAACGGCCTGGTCGAAAGGCGCACTACGGTTCGTTGGTGGCCGAGGCTTTAGGGGGGATCTGGTTGGCAGCTGACCAGCCGTGTTCCAAATTGATGCACCCGGTAATGGATTGCTATGTGAGCAGCTATGAGCGGCATCATGGAGCATTTGATCCCGCTGTTCGGTCGGCTCTTTTGACGGTGAGCGCCTCGAGTATGGACCGATTGTTACGTCCGAAGCGCATAACGCACCCTCGCCGGCCTCGAAGTCCGCAGGGGGTGGCGGCCGTCAAACGGGAGGTGCCGATCCGGGCGGGAGAATGGGCTGTGAGCGAACCCGGCTGGATCGAGGCGGACACGGTGGCTCATTGCGGGGGGAATATGGGGGGTGATTTTGTGTGGTCGCTGACGATGACGGACATCCTGACCCAATGGACCGAAATCCGGATGATGTGGAATCGGGGTGCGACGGGGACTTTTGCCCGCATAAAGGAGATCGAACAGATGCTGCCTTTTGCGCTGCGCGGCCTTGATTGCGATAATGGGGGCGAGTTCCTGAACTGGCACCTGCATGCGTATTGTAAGAACGCCCAACCGCCCATTTCGCTCACCCGTTCCCGTCCGTATATGAAAAACGACCAGGCGCATGTGGAGCAGAAGAATGGCACGCATGTGCGCAGTTTGCTGGGGCATGAACGCATTGAGGACATCGATTGCGTGGAAGGAATCAATGAAGTGGGCGCCTTATGGTCTCTGTGGAAGAATCTCTACGGGCCGGTGCGGAAACTGGAGTCAAAAGCCCGTATCGGCCATCGCTATCAGAAACGCTACGACAAGGCGCGAACTCCGGCTCAGCGGATCTTGGAATGTGAAAAGGTTGCTTCCGCGGAGAAGGATCGGATTCGTGATCTGCTGGCCACCACCGACTGCTTTGAAATGAAGCGCCAAGTGGATGCAAAACTCAAAAAGGTATTTGACCGCATTCGAAAACGTCAGGAAACCAAAGACTGTCCGGTTCTCCCCGGCTTGGTAACCTCGGCCCTGCGGGCCGCCCCTTCGGGGACGGTCCCCAAGCCGGGGAGAGCCGCCGGAAGGGCTCATCCAACCGTGAACCGAAAAGAACGAATGGTGTCATGATTATGACGCATCACCCAAATCCAAGTTACCTCACTTCGGTGTCATTCTTATTTGACGCACCGGGGAGGTATGATATAATTCCAGCAATGTCCCGGCGAAGTCATCAAGTCGCAGCACCTTGTCTTTCAGCCTTTCACCCCCCTTCCCCATGGCAACCAAGGGGACAGGATTCATAGTGTGCTGTCGACTACGGCTGTCCTCAATGTTCCCGTGATCGCTCAGCAGGATGAGAAGACAGCCATCACGCCTCCCAAACGGCAATAACGCGTTAATAAATTCATCCAGTTCCGATAAAACCCGATGGATATCCTTATCCGATCCCTTATGCGCCATGAGATCAGTCTGAAAATACTCAAAAAGTGTAAAGTCATGTTGTTCCGCTATGCCCAGAAGATGGCCGCCTGCCTCGGCTGGAGTGATGATCGGACCTGTATACCCACGTTCGCGAAGCACAGCCCTAGTCAAATCCTGATGTACGGCACAATCGGAAAGAAGGGATTCCGCGTTCCTTACCCATCCGAAAGCCTTCATAGCGGCTACGGTTGAAACTGACCAGTGGCGCCTGCGGTAAAGTTCCTCCATATCCTTAAGGTAGTAGGCATTTGCGAATGTGCAGGTGAAACCACTCTTCTGAAGCCGGTCGTACAGGTTGTTTTCCTCTATGACCGGCACAAGAGTCGGGCCTGGAAATCCTTCCATATGCCGGCCCATTATTTCGGATGCATTCCTTCCGGTGATTATGGTCGTCTGGCCTGTAGCGCTTTGGGGCAATCCTTTAACGCCCATGACCGGATCAACAGCCACCGCATGATTTTCCAGCAAATCAGCCAATCGGGGTGAATATCCCCTGTATATCGGGTTTATTGCCGGGTCTACAGGGCCAAGGCCCAAACCATCTATAAACACCATCAAAGTCTGCGGCGCGCTCATGTTTTCAGATCCATGCTCCATTAATACTAATTATTCAATATTCCCCGCTGTAAATACGCGTGAAAAAGCAACACATAACAGCCTCATCAAATTTTCAGCCTGAAAAGGCTTGGACAGTCATTGACAGCACGATATAAACACTTTAATGTCTATCGGAATTACGTAGTTTAATGAGGCGGATATGATATCTAGTAAATGTAATTACGCTTTACGAGCCATGCTTGAGCTGGCAAAGCGTGAGGGGGCAGGGCCAGCCACGATTGTGGAAATTGCCCACTCCCAGCAGATTCCAGCCCGCTTTCTCGAATCGATCCTTCGTCAATTGAAACAGGCTGGTTATACAGAATCCGTCCGTGGAAAGAAAGGAGGATATGTTCTCGCTGTACCGGCGAACCGGATCACGGTAGGAGAGATAATACGGCTGATTGAAGGGCCCTTTTTTGCGACGGACAACTCATCTGGTAATGATGTTTTCAATGAAATCTGGGGCCGCGCAGAGGCCGCTCTTGTCGAAGTGTATGATTCCGTGCATTTTCGCCGGCTGGCTGAAAGACAGGCGGAGCTTTCCAGGCAGTTCGTAGCAGATTACACCATTTGATGATTGCCATGAATTTTTCCCCGAAAAATGAAGTATGGAAAGATGTCGATTTGAGCGATGCAAAAGAGGTTCTGCATCATGCGTTCGACCTTTATCATCCTCGCATTTCAATTGCTTCCAGCTTCGGCCTTGAAGATGTATCACTTATAGATATGGCGGCCTCGATCCGTCCGGATTTCAGGGTCTTCGCGCTGGACACCGGACGGTTAAATGAAGAGACATATGAGTGCGCTGAAAAGATTATGGAACGCTATGGTATCAGCATTGAATGGTATTTTCCGAAAACAGAGTCCGTACAGGAGCTCGAACGCACCAAGGGAATGTTTTCTTTTCGTGAGAGCGTGGAGAACCGCAGGGAATGCTGCGGAATCCGAAAAGTTGAACCCCTGAACCGCGCCTTGAATAACCTGGACGCGTGGATCACAGGGCAGCGGCGGGAGCAGAGCCTCACTCGCTCTGGCCTGAATGTCGTCGAGGTCGATAAATCTCATGGAGGAATTGCCAAGATAAACCCGCTGTCGGACTGGACTCTGGATGATGTTTGGTCCTATGTAAGAAGAAACGAATTGCCATATAACCGCCTGCATGATGCCGGATACCCCTCCATCGGATGCGCTCCCTGTACCCGGGCAATAAAACCGGGTGAAGACCAGCGAGCAGGAAGATGGTGGTGGGAACATCCTGAACACAAGGAATGCGGACTGCATATAAATGAATCTGAAACAGGCAAGGACGTGGAAAATATATGATTGCAACATATCCTTTCACCCATTTGGAATCACTTGAGTCCGAATCCATATATATTTTCAGGGAAGTGGCCGCGGAGTTCGAACGACCCGTCCTTCTCTTCTCAGGAGGCAAGGACTCGGTATGCCTGCTTCGTTTGGCTGAAAAAGCGTTCAGCCCGGGCAGAATACCCTTCCCTCTGCTGAATATCGACACAGGGCATAACTTTCCTGAACTCAATGAATTTCGGGACAGGCGCGCGGAGGAATTGGGCGCCAAGCTTATAATAAGGCATGTCGAGGACGCGATTCGCATGGGGATAGCGAGGGAGGTTCCGGGTGAAACCAGCCGCAACCGTTTGCAGACCCCTACACTGCTTGCAGCCATCGAGGAATTCCGATTCGATGCGGCAATCG
>SLRP01000171.1 GCA_007130845.1 Kiritimatiellia bacterium
GGTGGGTTGGAGCCCGCCTTTATATCCTGGACGGCCGGGGGGCCGGGCAGTACCGCCGTATCGTCGACGGTCAGGACAGGGACGTTCATCTGGACAGCCCGTGGGATGTCGAGCCGGATGACAGCTCACGTGTTTCAGTGGCCAAGTTTCACGGCCGTCAGCTGATTATTGACAATGTTTGGCACGACGGGGGCAATGTCATGTTCTGGGCCGGTTCCGTCGAATCAATCATGGCGGGCAACGAGCTGGAACGGGCGGGGGTGCTTCTCAGTACAACGGCCTACATATACAACGGTTTGCAGCCGACCTGGTATTCGCAATTCGATGACAACACGATTCGGCTGGGTGGTGGTATAGGACATGCCACATATGAAAGCGGAAGATTCCACGATATTTACGACGGTTTCCTTGGCCGCGGCGTGACTCTGCGCCGTAATTTCTTCTCCGGCGGCACCCCCCGGGTTTATGTCTCCGGAGGTGTACGGGATGCCGTTATAGACGGCAATGTTACCGGCTGGGTGGAGATTTCAAGCAGGGATCATGCCCGCCCGGAGCTGGTTACCGTTCTGAACAATACGACCCGGGATGGGGAACCGGCACCTGTGAGGGGAAATGCCGGGGAGCGGGCGATCATTGACCCTTAGGCGCTCAGTCTATTCACATCGACATAAAATGTCGATGTAGTACTCAAGAGTGGTGTCGTTTGCTGTATGGGGTTCGTCATTTGACGTTTTCTTTATTCTTTTTCACACGCTCCGTTTTGAAAAAAACAGCAAACTTTATTCAGGCGTATGCCATTGGATGACACACTCTCTTTTCTACGCTGGGCGGCATGGTGGAGCAAGTCCATCGTTCGCGCCAACCCAAGGCATCGCCCTGTGCCGATGCCTTTCCGGATGTTTCGAGGCGTTCCCGGAGGTCTGCGAGCAACGTTACCAGTCCCGGTACGGCTTCCTGTGGCCGATCATCCCCGAGGTCGTCAACAAGTTTTCTGACCGCAGCGATCTCGAACAAGGCTTCGCCCGCATCCGCTGCGACGACTGTGAGCTCGAATACCTGCGCACCACCCTTGCCCTGCCCCGGGGACTGTCCGATGTCGTCATGACGATTCACACCTTCGGCGAGCACCTCGACTTCCATCCCCACCTGCACGCCCTCGTCGCCGCACGGCATCGAGGCCGTTTCACACTCAATCGCAGGGTTTACCCAACCGACTTAGTTCCTGTTGAAACCGAAATGTGCAGGGCTTGACAGTTTCGTCCGCTTTCCACACTCTCTTCTCCATTAAAGCGCTCCTTCAGACCGGTTCCAACGAGTGGGGATCCGCGCCGCCTGAAAAGCGATTTCTTATCAATAATTCCTTGAAACAGTTGCAAAAGTGAAGGAGGATATAATATGTCAGCCCGAAAAAAATCTGCAGTTTCAGCCGGTGCGATGCTTCTACTGACGGTTGTTTTTGCGTGTTCGGATCGAGCCCATTTTGATGCAGCCAGAGAAGTACCCCAAGGGTTCTACGTTGCCCCGGATGGTGATGATGCACGCGCTGGAACGGTTGAAGAGCCTTTTGCCACTCTTGAAGCAGCCAGGGATGCTGTGCGGAGTTTTAAAGAGGATATTGGGCTTCCTGACGGGGGGATAACGGTTTATCTGCGCGAAGGCGTTTATGAACGGCAATCAGCATTTTATCTGGACAACCGCGACTCCGGGGAAGAAAGCTCCCCTGTGGTCTACAGGGCTTATCCCGATGAGAAAGTTGTTCTTACAGGCGGCAGGATAATCAGTGCATCTTCCCTGAAGCCTCTTGAAGATGCGGGCCTGTACAAAATGGAGTTGAACAAATACGGCATTTCTGATTACGGTCCGAAAGAATTGCATATCAACGGGCAGCGCATGTCTATGGTTGAGGAGTATGAGGAGCTGCAGCGGCCCGGGCAGCATTATGTTGATACGGATTCCGGGGCTTTGTATTTCTATCCTGATCGGGATTTACATGAAAACGATGACATTAAGTTTTCGAAGCTTGCGGACCACATGATCACACTCAAGGACGTATCGAATGTCGTCATAAAGGATATTACGCTGGATACGGGCCGTGCAGGGGCGATCAGCTGCAATGTTTTCTGGGCGAAGCGTGATGGGCAGGTTTTGCAGGAGCATTCCGAAAAAGTCAGGGCGGACTCGGAAGTGGTGGCCGGGAGGGACAACAGCCCTTACCTTCAGCACAACATTTTATTGAAGAATCTGACTCTGCGCAATTTCAGGGGGTCGGGTATCAGCTTGCACGGCAGAAACAACAGGATAGAGGGCTGCTATATTCACAATATGGGCGGCAAGGGGGTTAATTTGGGGGGCGGAAATCTTCAGACACTGGAACGGGCCGGTAATATATTACAGAACACCCGCATTTACGACACCTCGAACGTCTCCGTGGGACTGGGGTGGGGGGCCGCTATTGACGTGGCTGGAGTTGGCCAGATTGTAAGAAATAATTTAATTGAGGTTACTTCCACCCCTGAAGGCTACAATGTGGGAGCCACGGTTGTGCGAGGAGCGGAACATCTGTTTGAATACAATGAGTTTGCCAGAATATTCAAAGATCCGACGGACGACTGCGGTATCATTTATTTCAATCTCTCTCAAGGTCCGCACAACAGGGGAAATGTTATTCGTCGCAACTTCTTCCACAGCATAGGTGAAACAAAAGGTCGGCAGAGTGCTATATACCCGGATTGGTGCAGTCAGGACATATTGATCGAAGAGAATATTTTTTACCGCATAGGCGGACCGGATCAGGACGAAAACTGGAAAGCCGGAGTCATGAACAATGCTTCCAACTACGTGCACACTGTCAATAATATATTTATAGATTGCAGTATTCCCTACAGGATGAGTTACTGGCTGAGTACGTGGGGAGGGGAGGAACAGATCAACAGGTTGATCAATGCACGAGACAGCCTGTTCAGTGAATATGATTTCTCTGCGATGCCGCATGGAGAGAATTATCCTGAATTGCTTGATCTGAAAGAAAAGACCCCGGAGGAAGCTTGGATTTATCCGTCTCAGAATACGTTCAAACGCAATCTGATTTACAATCCGAATATTGAGCTGCGCGATGGCTGGCGGTTCGAAGAGCGAGGCTTTTTCCCTGTCAGCGAAGATGATATAGAGGGTAAGGATCCCAATGAGCTATGGGAAGGCCGGATCCGCGGAAACTGGATGGCGGAAAAGGATCCGGGTTTTCGTAATTTTGAAGAAAAAGACTTCGGCTTGAAAGAAGACGCCATGGTGTTCGATATGATCGAGGGGTTTCAAGCTATCCCTTTCGACAAAATTGGTCCGCAGTGATCGGTGCATTGCAAGTAAGCGTCCGATCAAGCACCCCCTATAAAGATCGGGCCATCCGAGGTATGCTTCCTGAATGGAAACAATCGAAACGGAAGTATTGGACGGCGGGGAGAAGCAGGATGCCAAGGGGCGTCGTATTTTGCCCGAACAGGAATGGATGCGGGTGCTGGATGAGTATGATCGCAGCGGAATGACCCAGAAGGCCTTTGCCCGGCGCGAGGGGATCAACTTGCATACCCTCGTGGCGTGGCTTGGGCGGCGGCGAAAAGGCGCGAGAGGAGCGGATAACAGTAAGCGTCCGGTCGTCTGCCCCCTTCACGGACGGCGCTGTTCGTGGTAGGCTTGAGGGAGTTCTTTCTCAGATGGCTTAGAACCGGGTTTGCGGACCGGCGGGTTAGCCGCAGGGGTGTTGCCGTTTCAGTGCAATAGAAGCCGTTACGTTTTCTATCGAGAGGTCGTTACGATCTCTACGTCGGATTTTATCGGCGGAGCGCCAGGCTTCCATTTCGAGGGCAACAGGGCGCTCA
>SLRP01000012.1 GCA_007130845.1 Kiritimatiellia bacterium
ATGCGCCGGGCATATTTGCCACGCAATAGTGAATGATATTTTCTTCGACAAAAACAGGATTGTCATGCGTGGTCGGGCGCGAAGTTTCCGCGCAGCCCCCTTGGTCGATGGCTATATCCACCAATACGGATCCGGGGTTCATTGCAGACAGCATTTTACGGGTGATAAGTCTGGGGGTCTTTGCTCCCGGCACCAACGCCGCACATATAAGCAGATCGGCCGTGGGCAGTAAGTCAGCGATAATCCGTTCAGTGCTCTGAATTACACGAACCGATGGTGGATTTGAAATATCCCTGGCCCGGACTTTTTCAGGGTCAATATCCAGAATGGTGACATCCGCCCCTATACCCGCCGCTATCCGGGCAGCATTGATTCCGGCGGTTCCTCCTCCGATAATTATTACTTTTCCACGGGGAACACCGGTAACTCCGCCCAGAAGTATGCCTTTGCCGCCCTGCGCCCTGCTTAGAAAGTGGGCGCCTGTCACTGCGCTCATGCTGCCGGCTATCTCGCTCATCGGTTCAAGAAGCGGCAGCCGCCGGCCTGCCTGCACTGTTTCATATGCTATGCCGGTTGTCCCCGAATCCAGAAGCCTGAATGTCAAAGCCCTGTCGGATGCAAGATGAAGAAATGTGAACAGGATAAGTTCACTGCGCAGAAATTCATATTCGGATGTTCCAGGTTCCTTTACCTTTATTACCATGTCGGAAGACCACGCCTCTGCGGCTGATGAGGCAATGGTTGCCCCTGCTTCAAGGTATTGTTTGTCCCCATATCCCGACCCGGCGCCTGCGTTGGTTTCCACCAGGACTTCATGACCGGCCTGAACCAGGGTGCGGACTCCGGCGGGTGTGCAAGAGACACGATTATCCCCGTGCTTGATCTCCCTGGGTATTCCTATCCTCATCTTTTCGTCGTCTTGAAATCTTTAAACAAGAACATACTACTGACAGGCTGTGCCATGGAACGGTTTGCATGAAGCCTGGACCATGGATGCCGGTCTCATAATTCCGCGAATGCCGCATCCAGCACTTCCAGAGCGAAATTAACATCTTCTCCTGAAATGCACATTGGAGGTTTGATGCGAAGGACGTTTCCGTGCAAGCCGCCTTTGCCGATTAATAGACCCATATCCTTTGCGCGTTCAAGGACTTGAGAGCATTCATCGGAGGCCGGCTGTTTTGATTCCCTGTCCTTTACCAGTTCGACTCCCAGCATCAATCCCTGCCCTCGCACATCTCCGATGATGTCATGCCTGCCGGCAAGGTTTTTCAGACCTTTGAGAAAGTATTCACCGGTCTCGTGATTGGTCTCCATCCTGTTTTCTTCATCAATTACGTCCAATACGGCCCGTCCCATGGCGCATGAAACTGGATTGCCTCCGAAAGTATTGAAATGAATTCTGCTTGCCAGAGTTTGCGCGATTTTCTGTGTTGTCACCACCGCTGCCAGAGGAGCTCCGTTGCCTATCCCCTTTGCCATGGTAACAATATCCGGGACTACTCCATGGGACTCGAACCCCCAATAATGCGACCCGGTTCTGGTAAACCCGGTTTGCACCTCATCGGAAATGCATAAACCTCCGGCGTCCCGCACACATGCATAGGCATGCTTGAGATAATCCGGAGGAAGTACTACCGTACCGCCCATGCCCTGTATGGGCTCGGATATAAAAGCGGCGACGCGGCCGGATGTGCCGAACTGAATGAGGTTTTCGACATCAGACGCATACTTGATGCCGGCTTCGTCGTCGTCATATCCCCATGGACCGCGGTACCTGTCCGGCATCATTGCATGCTGCACACCGAAATTGTGGGGGATATTGAACTTCCACGTGCTGTGTGATGTAAGCGCCATGGTAGCGGCGGAGCCTCCGTGATACGCGTTGCGAAGGGCTATGACGTCGTAATTTCCCGTATACAGCCGAGCCATCATGGCTGCAAGGTCGTTGGCTTCAGACCCCGAATTCACGAAATAGCAGACACTGAGATCTCCCGGAAGGCGTTCTGCAAGACTCCTGCCGAATTCAGAAATGACGGGATGCGGGTAAATGGTGGTTACATGCTGCAGTCTGTCCATTTGATCATGGCCGGCCCGGATAACTTTCGGATGGCAATGCCCGACACTGACAGTGACGATTCCGCCGAATCCGTCCAGATATCTTCTCCCTGTCTCATCGTAAAGATATTGCATGCGGCCTTCTACAAGCATCACTGCATTCCTGTAATAGGTGATCAAAGCCGGGGAGAGATATCTTCTCCGGTTTTCCATGACCTCTTCAAAGCCGGGACCGGTATATTTCTTCGGGACATGATCGAAAGGCGGCAGTTCAGGCGGTTTCATAATATTTGTCTCCTGCAGACATTCAGTCCAAAGCGTGGTTGTGAATGCTATCAAAACAGCTGAAAGCCCGTCAAACGGGAGAATTTATCCGGGCGTTCAACGCCGGGAAGGCGTCCATACCTTGACCCTCTTGTTCTGCCGTCCCCATTCGAGCGCTTGATCGTGTGTCCGGTAAAAAAGATCGATTCGGTGCCCGCGTATGGCCCCGCCCCGATCCTCCACTACACCGTAACCGTACCCAGGAACGTACATTACAGTTCCGAAGGGGAAGATATCGGTATCCGCAGCTATTACTCCCGGCCGAGCTCTTGTGCCGCTCGCAGTTATGCCTACCCGTTTCCGCTGACCCTTCTGAGGTCCGGAAGAATATACAGGACGTCCCCACCAGTTGCGTTCCCACCCGCAGCAGATCCCGCACGGGCAGTATGCCGTGACCTCCATATTGTAAACCCGGGGTTCACCGTCCCTTGCTGTCCTCGGAGGCGTCTTCCTTGCATCCCGGTATGCGCATCCACTGAAGATCGCGATTGCAGTCATCAGCAGAAGTATTGTGCTGAAATTGTAAATGCTTTTCCGTTGAGTGGTCATGTCGTATTTTCCATAGAAACGCCGCATCAGTATTTGTTCAGGCTACACTATGGTTCCAGTATAGTGAAACAAATACGTAGGAGGCATGACCAAGGCGGAAAATTCCATATATGGAAACAGGGGCGCTGAGTGAGCCATTAATGCATTTATCCAAAGCGCCGAGCGCCTTTTGCATTGCCGGTGACTGTTACATTCTGCAACGATGCATTGTCATGACGTCTAAAAATGCTGATTACTCATACGACAACAGTCGGGCCGTTGCATCAACCATTGTCCGCTTATGGCTTGAATCCGGGGCTTTCCCTGATCATCTGCTGGCGCGGGTTGACATTGATCGCCCCTTCATTATGGATATGGTC
The DNA here is from genome assembly GCA_007130845.1 of Kiritimatiellia bacterium. Classification (GTDB taxonomy): domain Bacteria; phylum Verrucomicrobiota; class Kiritimatiellia; order SLAD01; family SLAD01; genus SLRP01. The sequence goes on from SLRP01000012.1 coordinate 3,291, forward strand.
AACGGCGTTGTTCGGCATAAGCTTGTGCTTGAATGGGTTATGACGCGCTATGCGCGTAGAAATCCTGCCCCAGTTATACGGGCGCTCATCATGATTGGGTTGTATCAGCTCTTGTACATGAAGGATGTTGAGGATTATGCGGCGATAAATGAAACGGCCGAGGCAACACGCCTGTTGGCAGGCAACCCCCAGGTCGGGTTTGTCAATGCCATACTCCGACGCGTTCAGCGTCAGCGCGAGTCACTGCTGGAGTCAATATCCAGGCAGCCTGCATCCATCCGTTTATCTCATCCCGGAATTCTTGTTAAGCGCTGGACAGGCCGGTTCGGAGAGGAGCAGACCATTCGCCTTTGCGAGTGGAATAACAAACCGCCTGATACCGTATTGCGTGTCAATCTGAGCCTGATCAATATTGAACATTTCCTGAAATCCCTTGAGGGCTCCGGAATTGATGCCGCTCCGCACCCTTTCTCGCCCGATCGTTTTCTGATTCTGCCTCATGGGAGGAGGATTGCGGAATTGCCGGGATACGGTGACGGGTGGTTTACAGTTCAGGATCCGTCAACAAT
>SLRP01000107.1 GCA_007130845.1 Kiritimatiellia bacterium
CAAAATAGCCTCATCACCGGTACGGGCTACGATCAAAGCAGCTCCCCGGTCATCCTGAACTGAATCCACATCCATCGCTACACAGCCGGAAAAAACCATCAGAATGCCGGAAATCAGAAAAGCCCTCTGCACGGATAAATTAAATATCTTCATGATTAAGTAATCATGCTGTCCTGTCTTCAAGTTACTTGATAGGCGCTTCATCTTCCGTGACAGGATCAGTAAGAGGGCGTATGTCGGGTTCCGCTGGAACAACTTCGGGCTCCTCCGGCTCAACAGGTTCTTCATCATCATCTTCATCAACAGGAGGCGGGTCATCAACCGGAGGAGGATAATGTCTTTCGGCAGCCTCCCGCCGTTCCCTCCTTCGAAGCCATTCAGGATCTTCAAACTGCGCCTGATCATACCACGACACTCTGCGCCGGTCTTCAGCCAGATCTTCCATTTCCAGATTATACCGTCCGGCAAACCAGCGCCACTCTCTTGCGCTGAAATCCAATGTCCGTCCTATGGCGTTGATCAGAGAGACACTGTCCATTTCTGGAATATTCATTACCTGCGGCGCCCATTCCGACTCGGTAACCAGCACTTCGGGCAGTGTGTCCATATCGCCGATCAGTATGACTCTACCCGGCTGAACCCTCAGGAAATCAGCGCTCTTGTAATCATCCATCGTTATATTATGCCAATACTCCCCGTTCCACACATGCAGAACCGGATTATCTGTGTCGGGTTCCCCCCTGTAAGCCACAAGGACCACGGGACGTTGACTCCGTATATCAAAGCCCGTCTGAATAACAGAATAACGTTCCGGCATGACCAGAAGGGTCAAATCCGGCGGAGGCGGACCCATTCCCTTCGCCGCAGTAAAGACCCCGAAGGCCGCAATAAAAAATAAAACAACCGCAGTTCGTTTGATAGTCATGACAATCCCCTCAAGATTTCTTATTGAAACAATATCATAGCGATATTCCCGGGAGCAAGCGCGGAAAAATGCGAAGGAACTCATACTTCTCATGCAGGTCAAATCTGTGGCCCCAATTCCGGAAGGCGGCAGGGACGGCTGATTTTTCAACCCGTATCACATGACATATGGCTTATGATGATAACAGCTTATCCAGTTTATCCGCTGTGGTTACAGGTTTGCCGCATGTGTAATTCCTGCAAACATACACTGCAGGATGACCGTCCACTCGGCGTTTCCCCGACAGCATTGGAATTCGCGTTTCATACAATTCTGATTTTGGTTTATCGGGATCATATACCGACAGCAATCTATTTGGAATGAATCTCCTGTTAATCAAATTCAGAAAAGCACTCGTCCCGGGCTCATCCATGTTTCCGGCCACGACGATTTCCGGTCCGGGATGCAGATGATGATCGAGTGTCACCAGCATATTCATCATACCGCGAGGCATTTTATCCATGAGTCCCTGGGATCGTCTAAGAACTTCCTCCCCCATATCACGCAGTTCACTGCTGTTGAAATATCTCCCAAGTTTGAGAAGAACCAGCGCGGCTGCTGAATTTCCCGATGGCTCCGATCCGTCATGCAGGGATTTTGGTTTAAGCAGGACATCGGCATGTCTTTCCGATGTCATATAAAAATTGCCTTCGTCTTCGTCCCGGAATAATGACACCATTTCATTTGCCATTCGTCCGGCCGTTTCAAGCCATTCGATATCGAACGTAGTCTCGTATAGATCAATAAGCGCCTGCGCAAAAAATGCGTAATCATCCAGATATCCGTCCTGACGGGTTTGTCCATCACGGTAAGCACGCATCAATTTCCCGTCTTTAACCATGTGTTCAAGTATGAAGCCGGCGGCATTGACCGCCGCATTACGATACCGGTCCCCGCCAGATATACGGGCACCGCGCGCAAAAGCTGAAATCATGAGACCGTTCCAGGAAACAAGAATCTTATCATCCAGCCCCGGGCGTGTGCGCTCGGCGCGAGAGTTCAACATTGAGGCCCTGGCCTTGGACAGCCGTTCTTCCCAATCCCCTCTGTCCAGGTCATGTGCCAGGCAGAACTCGTCAGGCTCATTGGGGACATGCAGAATATTCGCCCCCTCGAAATTACCGGCATCTGTTACACCGAAATACTCGCAAACAAGATCTCCCTCGTCGGGGCCCAGGAGATCCATGATTTCCTTCCGTGTCCATATATAAAACTTTCCTTCAGAGCCGTCGCTGTCGGCATCTTCAGAGGAATAGAAACCACCTGCCTTATCTGTCATATCTCGAAGGACATAATCAAGTGTTTGGTCTGCAATCCGGACGTAAAAGGTATTTCCCGTCGTTTGATAAGCCTCCAGATATGCCTGAGCCAGAAGCGCGTTGTCATACAGCATTTTTTCAAAGTGAGGCACAAGCCACTGCTCATCAACCGAATACCTGTGAAATCCGCCTCCCAATTGATCGAATAATCCGCCGTACGCCATGCGATCAAGCGTACGGGTTGTCATCTCCACAAGGTGCGATTCATTGGTACATTTATATCTCCGAAGCAGAACTGAAAGAGATGATGAGGGAGGAAATTTCGGAGCATCGCCGAAACCTCCCCACCGCACGTCGAATTCCTGTTCAAGCTGTGAAACACCATGTCCCAGCAGCTTTTCATTCAACTCACCCGAGGAGCTTACTTTCATCGCCGCATGCCGCGATAAGGCATCAGTTATCTCCTCCGCGCTGTTTTTGACTTCATCGCGTCTTTGCTCCCATATTTCCGACAGACGGTTAAGCAGTGTTTTGAAGCCTATACGCCCGTATTTTTCGTCTGGCGGAAAATAAGTGCCTCCGAAGAAGGGTTTGAGGTCTGGAGTAAGAAACACGGTCATTGGCCAACCACCTGCGCCTGTGAGCATCTGAACAGCGGTCATGTATATATCGTCAAGATCCGGCCTCTCCTCCCGGTCCACCTTTATGCTTACGAACTTGCGGTTAAGAATACCGGCAATCTCGGGGTCTTCAAAAGACTCCCGCTCCATGACATGGCACCAGTGGCATGCCGAATAGCCGATTGACAGAAATATCGGCTTGTTTTCCTTTCGGGCCTTTTCAAGCGCTTCCTCTCCCCATGGATACCAGTCAACCGGGTTCTGCGCATGCTGAAGCAAATAAGGGCTTGTTTCGCCTTTAAGCCTGTTGGAACGTTCGTCTGCGCCGGAATGATCTGTGGCTGCGAATTGAGTGTGATCCAAAAGTATCCCTCCCATCACGATCTTGATTCAGAAACTTATAACGAGTCAGTAGCTGCAAACAATTTCATTTAAAGAACTGATATCCCACTATCGCTCAGCAGCGAAAAATGTCTACAAATTATCAGGAATGATTTGATGATGATCATTTTTGAAATATATTTTCGTGTAGAGGCGTCGTTCTGAAAGCAAGCTAAAGGAGGGATTCATGGCTACTGTAACGTTCAAGGGAAGCAAGGTTAATACCATTGGCGATTTGCCGAATATCGGGTCCAGAGCTCCGGAATTCAACTTAACAAACAGGGATTTGAGGGATGTCGGCCTATCCGAATTCGGAGGGAAAAAGAAGATCATTAGCATAGTACACAGTCTGGATACCGGAACATGCGCGGATTCGGCCAAACGGTTCAGCAAGGAAATCGCCGGGTTGGAAGACACGGTGCTGCTTAATATTTCAGCGGATCTTCCCTTTGCATCCGCCCGGTTCTGCGATGGAAACGGCATTGAAAACATAGTTACGCTGTCCACATTCCGTTCTCCGGAATTTGGAAGGGATTACGGCGTTGAAATAGTCGACGGCCCTATAAGGGGTCTGCTGGCGCGCAGTATTGTCGTACTGGACGAAAACAACATCGTGCTTCATACACAGCA
>SLRP01000203.1 GCA_007130845.1 Kiritimatiellia bacterium
CTGGGACATAGCGACGTGCGGACCACCATGATCTACACACACACCGTGCAAAGCCGAACGCAGAAGTAACGAAAAAGCCCGCTGGATTTCTGAATGATATCGATTGCTAGCTCATAGAGAGGGTGTAAACCAAAGATAGATGGCTATTTATCCTCAATGAGGGGCTGAGACCTTATAATTGTGTTGATGCTATGGAGCGGGTGGCGGGAATCGAACCCGCGTAGCCAGCTTGGAAGGCTGGAGCTTTACCACTAAGCTACACCCGCGCATGTGGAATGAAAGGGGTAATACTATAACGGCGATCCAAAACGGTCAAGATCCGTTAAACAGGACGAGCTGTCAAGACTCCGAAGCAGTAGTACGCTCAAAACAATTTCTTATCCGCGATACAAGGACATCGCTCTTGTACGGTTTGTGTACCATCCCAAGAGCGCCCTTTTCAATAAGTTCCCGGCTTATTTCCTCCTCATAATAACCGCTGGTAAGAAGTACCGGGACTGAATTATCAATCCTTCTGATTGCTTCAAAGGTCGCTTTACCATCCATTTCAGGCATGATCATGTCCAGGAAAACAAGATCTATGCTGTTGCTGTTCTCCCGGAAATAATCAACCGCCTCAATGCCCGACGCTGTGGTTATGACTTTATACCCATGCCCCTCCAGGATTTCAGTCAACAACAGCCGAACAACTTCTTCATCGTCCACGACCAGAATGGTTTCATTTCCCCTTGCCGGTTCCGGCGGCTTATCGTTGCGGGCATATATTTCTTCATGATGCAGCGGGAAGTACAGCGTGAAGGTTGACCCTTTACCCTTCCTGCTGGAGGCAACAATGTGACCGCCATGATTGTCAACAATGCCGTATACAATGGATAAACCCAGTCCGGTACCTTTGTTACCTGGTTTGGTTGTAAAGAATGGATCGAATATGCGCTCCCGAACTTCTTCATCCATTCCAACCCCGGAATCCGAAATCATGACGCATATATATTTTGATTCCGTAGAGTTGATAAGTATGGTCTTTTCCCGCCCGGTAAGCGGACGGCATTCAGTACGCAAGGTAATATCCCCTCCCCCGTCAGCCATGGCGTCGGCGGCATTAAGGCATAGATTCATGATCACCTGGTTCATTTGCCCATGGTCTCCCAGTATGGGAGGCAGACCGCTCTCAAGTTCAGGGTATATCACAATATTCTTGGCCAGTGTTCGCTCTAGAATACCCAGCGATTCCTCAATGACCCGGTTCATCGACACTGATTCCTTTATGACGTCCTTCTTGCGTGAAAATGTCAGTAATTGCTGCGTCAATTCCGAGCCGCGAACAGCCGACTGTTCTATTAAACCGAGATTTCTATGCAAATCCCCGCCAGGCTCAGTCTTGGACAACATATATGATGAAAATCCCAGGATCCCGCTAAGTATGTTGTTGAAATCATGAGCAATACCGCCCGCGAGCATGCCTACGGCCTCCATCTTCTGCGACTGCCTGAGGCGATCGGACAATTCCCGATGGATTTCATCCTGTTCTTCCGCGCGAAGCCGTGCCGCAATCTGCAGGGCTGCCACTGTAACGAGTTCAACATCGACGTGTTCATATTCACGTTTTGCGGTATCCACCAGCGCGATCGTTCCGTGTATCAAACCCTTGGAGTCCCGCAGTGGAGCGCCAAGATAGGTTCTCAAACCAAGCTCGTTGATCATGAACTGGCTGGAATATGGTTCTGTCGCATCCAGCGAATTCATGTATAGCGGCAGTCCGGAGCTCATCATGGATGCACACAGGGAGTCCGGAGAACAGTCGAGCAGATTGCCCCGTATGGCAGCCGCAATTTCAGCGCCTGCTGAATACAGTTTCTTTTCATTGAGCTGAATGTTGAGCAATACGGCGTAAGGCTTGTACATGTCGTACAGGATTCGGCAAATACCTTTGAGATGCCCATTGATGTCAGCAGGCAAATGGCTGTTTCTTGCAAAAAAATGTTTGAGCTTGGCCACAAGAGATTGAGCAAGCAGGTGCCGTTTCTGCATCGTCACGGCCTTTTCCCTCAACTTCTGCTCTCTCTTTTCGGGGATTTCCATGGCAATCACATATGCCCTTGACTGATTGCTTGTGCGCACAACACGCCGGTGAACCCTTACGGGAGCATGAACAAGGCCTCCCAAATCCGAAGTCGAGTCAACCGATGTCTCGTTCGGGGCATCGCTCCTTATCCATGTTTCAGGAGCAAGGATTTCACATGTTTCATTATCAATGTTCAGGGCGTCCGAAAGAGGCCTGCCAATGCATTCTTCTTCATGTCCCCCTGAAAACAACAACTTTCTCATTGCGGGATTCATAAACAGTACTAGCCGGTCTGAATCCACCACGACAATAGGAGTATCCAAGGCTTGAAGCACGCCTTTGAAAAGGTCTTGATGACTTTGATTTCTACTGTTCATTATTCCTCGCTCAAACAGGGGCCGGAACCGAACTACTACTATACAGCGTCGGATGACAGGAATTAAGCAAATATGCACAGTTGAAGCGGACAGGAATTCATGACAGTATTTGACACCATGCTTGAAAACATACTTGAAACAATAGGACAAACTCCGATCGTAAGGCTTAATCGCTCGGCCGAAGGACTTGTGCCATCCATCGCCATAAAGGCGGAATCGTTCAATCCCGGGGGAAGCGCCAAGGACCGGATAGCGATGTCAATGATTGAGAATGCTGAACACCGGGGAGAACTAAGACCGGGCGGCACCATTATCGAGGCCACAGCCGGAAACACAGGCCTCGGGTTGGCTTTGGTAGGAGCAGTCAGGGGATATCGCTGCATTTTCGTCATGCCCGACAAGATGAGTGACGACAAGATCCGCCTGCTGCGGGCATACGGGGCCGAGGTGGTTATTACGCCTTCCAACGTCCCTCCGGATTCACCAGACAGTTACAATGGCGTCGCTGAACGACTCAGCCGTGAGATTCCAGGCGCATGGCGGCCCAACCAATTCAGCAACATATCTAATCCGGAAGCCCATTATCGAACGACGGGCCCGGAAATATGGGATCAGACCGGAGGCAGAATAACCGTTTTCGTGGCTGCAGCCGGAACCGGAGGCACACTGAGCGGTGTAGGACGATTCCTTAAAGAGAAAAATTCGGATATGAGGATAATTGGGGCGGACATCGAAGGCTCAATTTTGTCGGGCGATTCTCCCAAACCGTGGAAAGTGGAGGGAATCGGTGAGGATTTCGTTCCCAAGACGCTGAATGCTCAAGTTATTGATGAGTGGATACGGGTCAGCGACGCAGAGTCGTTTTCCACGGCCCGGCGCGTTTCACGAGAGGACGGAATAATGCTTGGGGGGTCATCCGGAACGGCGCTGGCTGCAGCCTTCAAATACGCATCGCGTTGTTCAAGGGAGGATCTTGTGGTCGTTCTGTGCCCGGACACGGGCAGGAACTATCTGAGCAAGATGTACAATGATGAATGGATGGCGGAAAACGGTTTTGCGGATCGGGCTCCGGATAAGGTTACAGTCGGCGATCTGCTGAAAACACTCGGTCGAGCCGGCAAGATTCTGTCGCTTAAGCCCGAAGACACACTGCAAACCGCCCTGGGGATGGTGCAGGAATACGGCTTTTCACAATTGCCGGTTTCAGAGGACGGCCGAATGGTCGGGGCAGTCGAGGAAGTCACCATCATCCGCGCACTTCATCAGGGTGTTTCTCCATCAAAGGCGCATATTAGAGATGTTATGGCGCGGCCTCTTCCGGCCCTGGAGGAGGAAGTTCTTTTGGAAGAGGCTTACAGACTGCTTATGTCGGGATACCCGGCCATTGTAATTACCAGACAGGATCACGTCATAGGTATTGTCACCAGAACCGACATGATGAGCTACTATGAAAAAGTACCAAGGCAGCACAATTAGGGAGACAAAACGGAGGCCGGAAGGTAATGTGAATTTCCTTTACGATCAGACTCACTGCGTATCGTATGAACTGAGACAATGCAGGATTGTGATCCCGCCTGCGCCGAGCGCTTAATTTTCCGGGAGTGACGTATCATGGACAACGACGACAAAAGACCTCGCTTTGCAACCAGGGCCATTCACATGGGACAAACCCCTGATCCGACAACGGGAGCAACCATACCCCCGATATACCTGTCCACCACTTACACGCAGGAAAGCCCCGGGGTACATAAGGGATATGAGTATTCGAGATCACAGAATCCCACCCGCACGGCCCTTGAAGCCTGTCTGTCGGGGTTGGAGGAAGGCGAGGATTGCGCGGTTTTTTCTTCAGGCCTGGCCGCCACGAATGCTCTATTGCAAAGCCTTCGGCCCGGCGACGGGTTCATAGCGGGTCATGACCTGTACGGTGGAACCTTCCGACTGCTGGAAGATGTGTTCAGGCCATGGGGCCTGGAAATAGCGCGAGCGGAATCCTCGGATCCTTCTGCTTATGAAAAGGCCATGAAGACGCTTGAGCGACCCAGAATGATATGGATTGAAACACCAACCAATCCCCTCGTGGACTTGATTGACATAAGCTCAGTGGCGGAGATCGCAGGAAATAACGGATCTCTGCTGGTGGTGGATAACACCTTTGCGTCTCCGTGTTTGCAAAAGCCTCTTACCCTGGGCGCAGACATGGTTCTGCACAGCACCACCAAGTATCTGGGAGGGCATTCAGACGTCATTGGCGGCGCCCTGATAGCAAGGGAAGCCGGGCAACTTGAATCGGTACGGTTCATTCAGAATGCGGCCGGAGCCGTACCCGGACCCCTGGATTGCTACCTCATCCTCAGGGGATTGAAGACCTTGGAGATTAGAATGCAAAGGCATTGTGCAAATGCCATGAAACTTGCGGAGGTATTGAACGGCCTGCCGGGAATCTCGCGAGTTTTGTATCCGGGCCTTCCGGATCATCCGGGACATGAGATCGCGAAAAAACAGATGCAGGGTTTCGGGGGTATGATATCGATAGAACTGGACGACGGGTTTGAACGGGCCAAAACATTTTGCACAAGCCTGAGAATTTTTTCTCTGGCGGAAAGTCTTGGAGGAGTTGAATCCCTAGTGTCGCATCCGGCCACCATGACGCATGCAAGTCTTCCGCCGTCGGAACGCCATGCGAGGCGCATCACAGACGGACTGGTCAGACTGAGCGTAGGTATAGAGGATGTACAGGATCTTATCGAAGATATAAATCAGGCCTTGCAGCCATAGTCCATGGAACGGAGGCTGGGTTCCGAAATGGGACACCCATTCAGTCGATCGGGCTTTTGAAGCCGCTAAAGCGATGACGGACAAGACGGCGTAAGCGGAGTCGGTTAAGGGTGGCGGGCAAGGGTTTCGGTTAAGAGTATTCGAGTAAGGGTGGCCGCGTAAGTGTATCCGGTTAAGGATATTATACCGCCTTTGAAAGCGCCGCAAGCATTACCGCTACGCGATGTTCAGAGCGATGGACCACAAGCTTCTCATGCCCGAAAGGTTCCGTCATAATCCCGGCTCTTTACACTTAACCGGATACACTTAAACGGCTACACTTAATCGGATATCCTTACCCGACTCGACTCCGCTTCCCCGCCTTCCGATATTCTCGCAGTCGAAACATCCGCTCATCCCTTTATACGAACAGGCTCCATTCACATCCATGAGACACCACAATAACGCAATCGTTCCGTTGCAATTATGACTCGATTTCGAGGTCACCCGGAACACAGGAAGATATTAATCAGGCCTTATAACCGTAGTCCATGGAACGGAGGCTTGGATAGACATTGTCCGGGGCAGGCGGAGCCGATCCATTCAGTGACAGTGCACCGGCCAATCCGGCGATCATGGCTGCGTTATCAGTACAATACTCGAATGGAGCAATAAGGAGTCTGGATCCAAGGCGTTCGGACGTGCTTTCGAGCATCGTCCTGAGCCGTTTATTTCTTGCAACGCCTCCCACGCACGCGATAGCCCGGACCTTCTCATGAACTACCGCATTTTCAAGGCGGTCCAGCAGGGAATCAAATACAGCTTCCTGATAGGCGGCGGCGACATCTCCAAGGTCTTCCCCTGCCCTGGACTCAGGGTGATTCCTGACATGATACAGCAGGGCTGTCTTCAAGCCGCTGAAACTGAAACAGCAGTCGCGCCGCATGCCGTCTATCAGGGCTTCACCGCCTCTGCCCTTTCCCTTCAGTATGCCGCGCGGAAAATCGATGCGGCCCGGGTTGCCCCCTTGAGCAGCCTTCTCAATTGCCGGCCCGCCCGGATATCCCAGACCTAGAACAGTAGCTCCCTTATCCAGCGCTTCACCCGCCGCATCATCCAGGGTATGGCCAAGCACCGTGAAGTTTCGGACGTCGTCGACTCGGACCAGCATGGTATGTCCTCCTGAAACCAGAAGAACTACCATTGGACAAATCTCATCCATGGACAAATCCGAACCGAGAAAAACAGAGTAAAGATGAGCTTGAAGGTGGTTAATTCCCAAAAGCGGAATATCTAATCGCAGGGAAAGCGCCCGTGCCGTTGTTACACCCATTAAAAGCGAGCTTGCCAGGCCGGGACCTTGCGTTACAGCAATGGAGTCAATGTCATACCAATCAGCCCCGCACTGGTCCAGAGCTTGTCGTGTTACGTCCGGTAAAGCTTCAAGGTGGCGACGTGACGCGACTTCCGGAACGACTCCGCCATATTGAGCGTGTTCGGCAGCCTGGCTCAACACAATATTAGATCGTACTTCACGGCCATCAGCGACAACAGCGGCGGACGTTTCGTCGCAAGAGGTTTCGATGCCGAGAATCAGCATTTGCTACAGCGCCTTCCAAATTACAGGGTCAACGTTGTTGACCAGTCATTAGCCTTCCCGACCGCCGCGCATCGAAAATAACCAGACCCTTCATGAGATCCAAGGCGCGTTCCAGTTGCACATCCACGATTTCCTCAAATTCCTCCTCCCCGTCCAGAGGCTCGGCATTTTCAGGTCGGGCGCGATTCACAAGAAGTTTGCGCCAGTCATCCGGAGAGATAGATACCACTATATCAGGCTCTATTCCGTTGTCCTGAATACGGCGTTCACTGGGCGTATAATATGTGGCTGTGGTAAGCCTCAGGGCGGATCCGTCCCCCATGGGCAGCACACTCTGCACCGATCCCTTTCCAAAGGTCTTGCTGCCCACGACCACTGCGCGCCTATGATCCTGCAGCGCTCCGGCAACGATTTCGGAGGCGCTGGCACTGCCTTCATTCACAAGTACCACCAATGGCAGATCGGGATACTTCGGCCTGGTTCTGGACACATATCTCTGCTGCCTGTTTTCATCCCGGCCCTTTGTGTATACAATCAACTCCCCGCGGGGTATGAATTTCTGCGCTACATCCACAGCCGCGTTAAGCAACCCTCCGGGATTGCTTCTCAGGTCCAGAATAAGAGCCTCCATGCCATCGGCCTTGAGATCTTCGATGGCGCTGACAAGGTCATCCGCTGTAGGCGCATTGAACTGTGTAATACGTATATATCCTATATCGTCCTCCAACAGAGAAGCGTCCTTGACGCTTTCAACGGTAATGATAGCCCTGGTGATGGTCATTTCCTCGAATTCATTCGTGCTGGGCCTCAGTATCCTGATATCCACATCGGTATCAGGCGGACCGCGCAGTTTGCGCACAGCCTCCTGAAGAGAAATCCCCTCCGTCGACTTTCCGTCAATTTCTATGATGCGGTCACCGGAAAGCAGGCCTGCATCAAATCCCGGGGTGCCCTCCATGGGGGCAACCACAGTTAAAATCCCGTCCCTCATGCTGATGACGATCCCAAGACCTCCGAAATGACCTGATGTGTCATCTTTCATGTCGCCGTACATGTCGGGATCCATGAACTGGCTATGAGGATCCAAAGACTGCAGCATGCCGCGGAGCGCGCCGTAAATGAGATCGTTATAGGTCGTGCTTTCACCGTCAACATAATGCTGACGGACCTGTTCCAAGGCCTTAGTGAACAAAGCCATGCTGTCATAGGCATCGTCCCGCTCCCCGGAAGAAGCCTCCTGAGAATACAGGCTTGAGCCTATCAGAAGGTTCCCCACGAGCAAACTTGCAAGCAGGGTCCATCCGAGGCCGCGTCTAATAATTCTTGCCGACATAAAGCACTCCCATTTGACGATTTCACCGTAACGGCATGCAAAATCGCATTATCACGCCGGATAAATTAATGCAGAAAGGCTTGATTTGCAACCTGAATGGAAAATATGTATTTTGTTTACGAATTTTCAGGCAATTGCCCACGTTTTGAATAACCTTACGTGGGGTTTAGAACAGTAATTAAGGGGTACAATAAATGTTTTTCATAGATCCGTTATGGTTGATAATTGCGGCGCCCGGCCTGATACTGGCCATGATCGCGTCCTACATAACCAAGAGCACCTTCCATAAGTATGCAGAGTATTCAGCGTCGTCCGGCATGACCGGAGCCCAGGCGGCGCGCCGCCTGCTCGACCAGCGCGGCATGAGTGATGTCCGCATAGAGCCTGTACAGGGTTTTCTCAGCGATCACTATGACCCTCGCAGCCGGACATTGCGCCTGTCGCCGAACGTGTACAGTTCAAACTCGCTATCGGCCATAGGGGTAGCCTGTCACGAAGCGGGTCACGCCATCCAGCACGCGGAAAATTTCGCCCCGCTTGCACTTCGATCGGCCCTCGTTCCAATTACTTCGTTCAGCACCAATGCAGCCTATTTCATCTTCATTGCGGGAATGTTTGCTGAAAGCGCCGGGCTGATGCACCTGGGCATAATACTATTCAGCTTTGTGGTGCTGTTCTCCCTGGTTACCCTTCCCGTTGAGTGGGACGCCAGCGCAAGGGCCAAGCGCCTGATGGTGAGCGCCGGAATTGTCTCTTCGAGAGAACAGGAGCATGCCTCAAAGGTGCTTAACGCCGCGTTTCTAACCTACGTTGCGGCACTGCTGACCGCGCTGTTACAACTCCTGTATTTTATTCTGAGGGCCAGGCGCTGATTCCGCGCGTGTCTGCTCGTGGATCCATTTCAGAAAGGCGTCGTTCCCATATGTGACCGGTATGACGACTATGCACGGACAATCGTAACTGTGAATGGACTTGACCCGTTCCGTAAGTTCCGTTACCCGATCCTCGGATGTCTTTGCAATGAGGACTGTTTCCCGTTCCTCCTGCACCTTCCCATCCCACCAGAAGAGTGAATGCATCGGGTCAATCACATTGACGCATGCCGCCATACGCCCCCGCACCAGATCCGAGCCTATTCTGCGAGCCTCCTCTGTATCCCTGGTGGTCATGTACACGAAAACGACACTCATGATTTCTGCTCCTTTATTATCATTTCATGATCAGGCTGAACTTTCTTGAAAATTGCCGCTACCCCTCCGCCAAAATGCTAAAAGCAGATTCTTCGTACACAAGCATTACAGGAACGGCAAACACAGCCACCTTAACGCCATTATCCCTTTGCCTTGCAAGGCGTCAACGACTAAGATTCCGCCTGTAAGAAAACAAGGAGGCGTCAATATGGATGAGCTATGGTATTATTCATCCGGTGAAGGCGAAAAAAAAGGCCCGGTTTCCGGAAATGATCTGCGGCGCATGATCAGCAACGACTCTCTCCGGGACGGCGACCTGGTCTGGAAAGAAGGTTTTTCCGACTGGATGCCCTTATCATCCGTTCCCGAGCTGCATCCGCAGTCTTCCATGCCGCATGGGGTTGACGGCATATACTCCGTTCCACAGGGCCTATCCGGATGGATGACCTTTGTGGGTGTCATGAACATCACGGCCGGCGCGGTCAATTGTCTAAGTTGTTTTGGAATCATCATAGGCATTCCCATGATCATTGCAGGCGTAGCCTTGCTGGGTGCAAAAAACGCGCTTTCCCAGATGGACCGGATTACGGCGGACATGGATATTTTCCTGCGGAAACTGCACACCGTCATGATTGCGAACGGTGTAATCTATGCGATAACGCTCATAGGCATTATAATATTCCTTCTTTTCTATGCAGCGGTGTTTTTCGCACTGCTCAGTGATGCGTTGGGACAGGTATAGGGCCGCGTCAAAACATTCTTCCGTACGCAGCTGCCACCAATGAGTAGTCGAGGTCGCCGGAAGAGTCCGTCCATGTATGTCTGTATAATGCCTGAAGAAAATGACGGGCCTCACCAAACCATACGCGCAACCCCCCGTCGACATGCCCTCCCCAATAACTGCCGGAGGATTCCCGGTTGATATCTTCTCCGCGGGAACGGCCCGACAGCAGGGACTGATACGTTCCGCCCGCGCCGATGAACGGGGCAATATCTGTACGGGGCATGATTCTCAGCGTGAAACCAATGGAGGAATAGTTGCCATCCCTCATGTCATTCGACAGCCAGCCCCCGGATACCTCGCCGAACAGCGGGGTCCCGACCAGCCATACACCCGATTGAAACGCAAAACCATAGACATCCCCATCCATGTTTCTCTGAACCTCGAAACTCAATCCAGCCCATTCTTCATAATCTCCCGGGTCGAAGGCTGGGACATTCATGACCGCAAACAGATGAATGACTGCCTTGACAATAATAATCCGTGTAATTCTGCAATTCATGAATAAAACCTGAAAGGAAATCAGCATAACCCGCAACACATGTCCGAATCAACCAGTACAAGTTATTCCAATTTTCCGGTCAACCCGATACAATAAACGGCAGGATCGGCCGTTTTATGTACAAAGGCGGCCGGATAAATGCATGTGACAATATGGGAAAGACGGATAAACACTGGCTGGACCGCTACCATGAAGGCGACGTTGAAGCGCTGGGGGAACTCGTGAATTCTTACCGGAGACCGCTTTACGGGTTCATTCATAAGATGGTTAATACGCCGGGAGAAGCCGACGAGATATTCCAGGAGACATGGATCAGGGCCATACGTCACCTGGATGATTTCAAATCGGGGAAATTGTTGAGCTGGCTGTTCCGCATAGCGCGAAACCTGGTTATCGATGCTGCCCGCAGGAAAAGGCCGGGTATCAGCTTGGATTACAGAGACGAGGAAGGAGTTTCATGGTCCGAAAGAGTTCCTTCCCCGATTACAGGTCCGGCTGATGCCGCGTCCGACCGGGAACTCGGCCGGAACATAACGGCTGCGGTGTCCAGACTGCCGGTTGAACAAAAAGAGGTGTTCCTTATGAGGATCGACGGCAACCTGCCGTTTCGAGAAATAGCCAGAATACAGGGAATATCCATAAACACAGCGCTGGCCAGAATGCAATACGCCCTGGAGAAACTTAAGACTGAACTTGACATGGAATACAGAACATTGGGTCGGTGACAAAAATATGAAACGCGACAAGATCATACGGCTGATTCTGCTGCGGCAAAGCGGCGATATTTCATGGTGGGGAAAGCTTCGCCTGCGCCGCGAGCTTATCCGCAACCCTGAAGTCTCGCGGGAACTTGACGAATTGAACTCGCTGTTCGAGGTCGCCGGCAGGGATCCTGAAACACCCGGGCCGTCTCCTCATGTTATTGAACGCATTAAGGAAGAAGGGCGGGCCGTGCTGAAACGAAGGGAACGGCTCAACAGCCGTATTGCAATGGGATCCTTCACGAGATTGTGGCATCCGGCCCTGATTTACGGAACGGTATCAATATTGCTGCTGGCCGCCGGAGTATCTTACATGCTCAGTCCGCGCGAGACTCAATATATGGCTGACCATATTGAGACAGAACCGCTTGAGTTCGCAATGACGCCATGGCCTGATATGCTGGATTATAGAATCGAAGAGCTCGAAGATGAACTTGAAGACATCGAAAAGGGCATTGAGTTGGTTTTATTGCACGAAGATGAGTTCTGGAGTGAACTGGATGCATGGGCGTATGAGCTTATGCGGATGGAGGATGAACAGATATGAAAATCATGGCTTTATACCTGGCATTTATCATTGCCGGGACCTGCATTGCATCCGAGGGGATTGAACAGGTTCAGGGACATGGTCGGCACGGTTATGCAAGGGAGCAGACGGATCAGAATGAAAAACCGAGGGGATTTCGAGGACAGGGTCCCGCTGCTGCCGAATCGGAATCCAGGGAATACCGACCGCTGGAACGCTGGATGGCCAGTCTGAAGGAAGAGGATCCTGATGAATACGAGCGTCTTGAAAATATAAGGCGGACGGATCCATTGGCTTTTCGTGAAGAAATCAGGGAGCGCGTGCGCGAAATGCGCTTATTCCAGAGATTACGCCGTCAACATCCGGAACTGCATGAATTCCTTCGCGAACAACCAAGAAACGAGCGCCGGCATATGATGCGTTATTTAAGGGGAATGCATGACGATCCGAACGAGGCCGTATCTCCCCGGCACAGACGCAGTGCCGACGAACCGGAAATAAAATCCGTGGAATCTGATATCCGTAGGATGGTCCGTGACTACCGTATGGAGGAAGACCCCGGCCGACGGGATATGATAAGGAACGGGCTGAAAGATGAAATCGAGCGGCTGTATGACATCCGGGAGGCTCAACAACTCGAGAGGATCAAGGCCATGGAAGAGCGGCTGGATCAACTCAAACAGGATCTGATCAGGGACCGGGAAAAACGTGACATGCACATTGAAAGCTTCCTGGACGAATTGCTCTCGCCGGCGCCTGAATAAACCCGGCTATGATCCGTACCGACACACTCACCCGCCGGTAAACATATCATTAACTCTCCGCAATAGCGGGTGCATCGCTCCACAATTGCTCCAGGTCGTAATATGAACGCCGTTCCGATGAAAATATATGTACTACCATGTCGAAGTAATCCATCGCGATCCATTCGCTTTCGGGAGTTCCCGACACGCGGAAACACCGCATACCCGCCTTCTTGAGGCCCACATCCACACTTTCCGCAAGGGCCTTGATATGAGGAATATTGTTTCCCGTTACAATAAGGTAATAGTCCGTAACCCCGGAAATATTGCGCACATCCAACGCTGCAACATCCTCTCCTTTCGCATCGAGAACTATCTCCTTGGCTCTCTCAAGACATTCCAATGTTTCGATCAGCAACGCTCCTTTCTATAAAGTTTGTTCGCTTCAATATACATCTGAACGGCGTCTGGAACAAGATAACGTATGCTGCGCCCTTCGGATACGCGTCTGCGTATATCAGATGACGAAATATCAATCTGGTGCGCAACTGCCTTACGGCTCAGCAGGCGTTCGGGCCAGGGATCCGGAAGGTCAAGTTGTCCGCCCACCTGGTCCGTAATGGGAAAACCCGGCCGGGCAAGCGTCACGAATTCACACAACTGCAGCAGTATATCGATATCTTTCCACATGTGCAGCTCCGGAAGCGTGTCCTCCCCTATTATGAAACAGATCCTGGAGTTGCCATACAGCCTGCGCAGTTCCCGCACCGTGTCAACAGCGAAAGAAACACCGCCGCGATCAATTTCCATGCTGTTCAATTCGAACCGTTCATCTCCCTCTACGGCCAGAGAAATCATGGCCATGCGCGCTTCAGGAGGAGCCAGTTCACTGGTTGATTTATGGGGGGGTTCAGCACTCGGGATAAACAGGACACGGGACAAGTTAAAGCTCTCCATAGCGTCCTGCGCCACTATCAAATGGCCGTTATGAACCGGATTGAAGGTCCCCCCCAGGACACCGATTGACTCTTGCAAAAACACCTCCCGCTATATCGAGAAAACCCTGATATTACTCTTCACGCTTGATCGCCCTTCATGCCTAGTCTATCGTGTGCCCTTTGGATTCCCAACAAAATAATATACATACAAAGGAGCCGTTTAAATGTCGGAGATTATTGACATCCTTGGCCGTGAAATCATTGATTCACGTGGCAATCCAACCGTTGAGGTTGAGGTTATACTGGACGGAGGATTCGCCGGTCGCGCGGCGGTGCCTTCAGGCGCTTCAACCGGCGAGAGCGAGGCGCTCGAGTTAAGGGACGGCATAAAGAAGCGCTATCTAGGCAAAGGCGTTATGAAGGCCGTGAAGAATATAAACACCACAATCTCCGAAGCGCTCGTGGGGGCCGACGGACTTGATCAGGCGGGTATTGACCATCAAATGATCGCGCTCGACGGCACCGAGAACAAGAGCCGGCTGGGCGCGAACGCGATGCTGGGGGTATCACTCGCCACGGCCCGCGCCGCAGCGGATTTTTCGGGCCTGCCGCTGTTCAGATATATAGGGGGCGCAAATGCCAAAACCATGCCCGTGCCCATGATGAATATACTTAACGGCGGGGCGCATTCGGATGCGCCTGTTGATATTCAGGAGTTCATGGTTATCCCTAAGGGCGCAAAATCCCTTTCGGAAGGCGTGCGAATGGGAGCTGAGATTTTCCATTCCCTGAAGGCAGTTCTAAAGAAGAAGGGTTTAAGCACTGCAGTTGGCGATGAAGGGGGTTTTGCCCCCGACCTAGAAAGCAATGATCAGGCGCTCGATGTTATCATGACGGCCATCGAGAATGCGGGCTGTAAACCGGGCAAGGATGTTTTCATCGCTCTGGATGCCGCGGCAAGCGAATTCTATGACAAGAAAAAGAAAAAATACGTGTTCAAGAAGAGCGACAGATCAAAGCGTTCGGCTGAGGAAATGGTCGATTTCTATGAGGAATGGATCCGGCAATATCCGATCATAAGCATTGAGGACGGATGTGACGAGGGCGATTGGAAAGGTTGGAAGGTCATGACAGACCGATTGGGTAAAAAGGTTCAGCTGGTAGGCGACGACCTTTTCGTCACAAACACAAAATTCCTCAAGAAGGGGATCGACTCGGGGGTTGCCAACTCCATTCTTGTAAAGGTCAACCAGATCGGCACCCTTACAGAAACCCTGGATGCCATAGAAATGGCCAAACGGGCCGGATACACCTCGGTTATCAGCCATCGTTCCGGAGAAACGGAGGATACCACCATAGCGGATATTGCAGTGGCCACAAATGCGGGTCAGATAAAGACAGGCTCCATGAGCCGGACCGACCGGGTATGCAAATACAACCAGCTGATGCGCATAGAGGAAATGCTGGGCGATAACGCGGTGTATGGCGGATCCGTATACGGGGATAGAATTTAAGAATAGATAATTCATTGAACATACGGGGCCCCGTGCAGGGGGCTCCGTATAGCCTTTGCGTGTGTCTTATGCAAGTGCAAATGACGCATGCGCTCGGGCGCCGCACGCCGATGACAGGCGGTTATATGCAAGTGTTTTTGTCTTTTAAAGGGTCATTCTGATATCTACCGTTTGTGGTGGAGGATATCCGGCATGATCGAGTTCGATGCAACACTTGCAATAACTTTCGCCCTATACACAGCAGTCATGATCGCCGTGGGAACAGTAGCTTGCCGGCGGACAAAGGATCTTTCAGACTATATTCTCGGCGGACGAAAGTTGGGAAGCGGTGTAACCGCGCTCAGCGCGGGTGCATCCGATATGAGCGGATGGCTGTTGCTGGGCCTTCCCGGCTATGCCTATCTAGCGGGACTGGAAGCGACATGGATAGCGGCGGGGCTTCTGGCTGGCACGTATCTAAACTGGCGAATCGTGGCCTACCGCCTTAGATTGTCATCGGAACTTCTGGATAACTCGTTAACCCTTCCCGACTATTTCGCGCGTCGGTTTAATGACCGATCGGGCGTGCTCAGGGTGGTTTCCGCCCTGTTCATACTTGTTTTCTTCACCTTTTACGCGGGAGCAGGACTGGTTGCCAGCGGAAAACTTTTTGAAACCGTATTTGGAATTCCCCATGTGTGGGCGGTTGCAGGCGGAGGAGGAGCCATCATTCTCTACACGTTTCTGGGCGGATTCCTTGCGGTAAGCTGGACGGATTTTTTACAGGGAATACTGATGATGCTGGCGCTAGTCATGGTTTCCATTTTCGCGATTATTTATCTCGGGGGGCCTGCGGATACCGCTCATGAAATATCGTCGGTAAACCGGGAGCTTCTTGATCCACTAACAGGCATTACCGGCGATGCATTGACTTGGTTGGCTGTTATTTCCCTTGCAGGATGGGGGCTGGGGTATTTCGGGCAACCGCATATACTGGCGCGTTTCATGGCTATCAGGGAGCCGGGACGCATTCCACGTTCAAGGCGTATTGCCATGACCTGGGTAGTAACCAGCATGGCCGGAGCACTCATTGCGGGATGGTCAGGGATCGGCATTATAGACCCGGCATTGTCGGAAGCCGACTCAGAAAAGGTATTTCTCATTCTTACAGGTATTCTCTTCCATCCCGTTCCAGCCGGCATATGCCTTGCGGCCATACTTGCTGCCATCATGAGCACGGCGGACTCCCAGCTGCTTGTAGCGTCTTCGGCCCTGACAGAGGATCTTTACAAGGCCATATTAAGAAAAAATGCAGGTGCCGGGGAACTTCTCTGGATAGGACGCAGCGCGGTAATTTTCATAGCCGTAATTGCAGGGTTCCTTGCCGTGGATCCGGACAGCAAGGTTCTGGACCTGGTCTCATACGCATGGGCCGGGTTCGGAGCTTCATTCGGTCCTGCCATTATATTTTCGTTATTCAACAGAAATACCTCGCGTAACGGTGTCCTGGCAGGTATAACCACCGGTGGTTTGACAGTAATACTCTGGGATCGTTTCAGCGGCGGCATATTCGATTTGTATGAAATTATTCCGGCCTTTCTGCTTTCTTCAGTGACTATATACGGGGTGAGCTGCTTCGACACTGTCAGGCGGCGTTTATAATTACGATATGTGGATATTTCTTCATGAAGGACGAAACACAAGAGTTGATGTACATCAAGTGCGCCTATTGCGGACAATGGTTGGACGTTAAACCCGGCCCCATTAATACCGTGTCGCACGGACTATGTCCCCGGTGTTATCAAAAGGAGTCCTCTAAACTCGAATCCGAAAATGAAAAAGGATGATCTTCCCCTTTAACAGCTCATCCAGGCCTGGCCCCATTGAAAAAAGTCATGGCATCGTTTGGATATCAGCATTCTCAAAGGGTGTGTGACCTGCGGGGCGACGCAGCATAATAATCCTCCGTCCTCACTCCAAGTCGAGAAGTTCCCTTACGTCCTCCCATCTAATGCGGTTCATAACCTGTTCATCAGACGCCAGGGTGGCGCTGATCACGGATTGTTTCTTTCTCTGCATAGCCAGAACCTTTTCCTCAACCGTGTTTCTTGAAATCAGCTTTACATTGTATACTGTGCGTTTCTGCCCTATCCGGTGGGCGCGGTCGGTCGCCTGATCTTCAACCGCCGGATTCCACCACGGGTCGTAATGTATAACCATGTCCGCACCTGTGAGATTCAAACCAGTCCCTCCCGCTTTCAGGCTTATTAGAAAAACTGGGATTTCCCTGCTTGTATTGAACTCATGCACTACTGCCATGCGATTAGTGGTGGAACCGTCCAGATAGCAGTATCGAAGATCCCGGTTATCCAGCTCACGTCCCAGGATCTTAAGCATTGAGGTGAACTGGCTGAATACCAGGACGCGGTGACCTCCGTCCATGGCTTCATCAAGAAGCTCGAAGAACAAATTCAGTTTTTCCGAAGGATGCCTGCTGTCAAGGCCTTCAAGCTTTAATAAATCCAGGTGGCAACACACCTGTCGCAATCTCATCAGTGTCTTGAGAATCTCCATGCGGGATCTCTGGAAGCCGTTCTTGGAAACCATGTCGGAAATGCGTCGTCTGGAGTCGGAAAGCAATTCGCGATATACCATCTGCTGATCCCCGCTCAGCTCGCATTGGGCCACTCGGTCAATACGGGGTGGCAGATCTTTTGCCACATCGCGCTTAAGCCGTCGCAACAGAAACGGGTGCAGTTTCCTGCGCAATTTTTTCTGCGCTGTTTCACCATCAGGGCCACCCTGAGAGACAGGCAACTCATAGCGCTGGCGAAAGTTGTCATGCGAACCCAGATATCCAGGCATAAGGAAGTCCATTATCGACCACAAATCAGCCACACTGTTTTCCATGGGTGTTCCAGTCAGAACCACCCTGTGATGCGCTTTCAATTTTTTTGCAGAAACGGCATTCTGTGTTGACCGATTCTTGATATGCTGGGCCTCATCCAACACCACTGCGGAGAATTCCTTCGCAAGGTACCTGTCCACGTCTCTTCGCAATAGAGAGTAGGATGTGATAACCAGATCCGAAGAGTCGATTTTATCCCATGAATTGTGACGGTCGGACCCGGTAACTTCCAGCACCTCCAGGTCCGGAACAAAGCGGCGGGCTTCCTCGGCCCAGTTTCCGACGAGACTCGTCGGACAAACAATGAGGGCGGGACAACCCGAAGCATCCCTTTTAACACGCTCGAGCTGCAGCCAGGCGAGAGTCTGCAAGGTCTTACCAAGCCCCATTTCATCGGCAAGAATGCCTCCGAATCCGTTGGCCTCAATGCAACGCAGCCAACTCACTCCGTCCTTCTGGTATCCGCGCAGTATTCCTTCAAGGTCCTCTCCCAGTTCAACAGGCTCCATGGGTTGAAGCCGGTTCTGCTGTTCTGCGCGCACACGCCAGTCCCGGCCTGCCTCCACATCCACGCCGTCCAGTGCGTCAAGTGATGACTTTACGTATGCAGAGTACACATCCGACATCCGAAACCGGCCGGCGGTGGATCCCTCAACACTGGCGCAGTCCTCAAAGACGTCCGTCATGGAATCTATGGCATCCGCATCCAGCAGGATCGTCCTTCCATTCTGTTCCACATAGGATTCGCCGCGGCGCAAGGCACGGCGGATATCGGATTCAGACAGGCTTTTTCCGTCTCGATTCTCGAAATGAAAGCCGACCTCGAACCATCCAGGGCCGCTTTCCCCCACATTCACTACAGGAAGGGCGAATTCAACCTCCTCCATGAAACCGTCAATCCGCCCCTCCAATTCCACCTTCCAGCCTTGACGCCTGAAGGCCGGCAGGTCACGGCCAAGGAAGTTCATTACTTCCCTGTTACCTATGATGCTGCTTACTCCGCCGCCATCGTCACTGGAAAATCCGGCGGAACTCAATTCTGACAGTGCCCGGCGTTCCGCATCCATGTTGCGTACTGTATAGCGCATGATATCTTCCGGGTCGGGATGAGCAAAATGCCCTGCCACACTTGCCCTGCCCGCCTCCATTACATCCTCTCCATACTCTGCGTAAAGCGACGCAGACAGTGACGCAGGGCTGCCGCGTATCACCAAACGGAAACCGGGATCTTCGGGTTCGATGGTAAACAGGTCGAGCGAGACATCAGAATCGACCGGCATAACTCCTTTTAAAACAGGTAGTTCCAGCTGCAAGAACCGGGGTATTGCCTTTCTGCCTATATGGACAGGCTGCTCATAAACTCCTTGCAGGGGTGCCGGAAGAACCCTTTCCAGCGGCCAGAAATTATCTGCGGCATATATCCATCCCGAGGTTCGGTTCGCCATGTAGACCGGCATTTCACCGGGCCTCATGTGTGGGAGTTCTGTATGTACGGACAGGATAAGTTCCCCTGTTTCCCCATCCAAATCCATCTTCAGGCGTGATTGCATTCGAGGGGCATTAACCGTGATCGGATTATCTCCATCCTCCTCAAAAAGATTTTTCCCTTCGAATAGCGGAAGCAGATTCAGAAAATCCCGAAGGGGAACCTTGACACGACCCCTGACAGGGCCCTCACAAATGTCTTCCAGCACAAACAGAATTGATTCATCCTTGCGGGTAAGAAGGAACGGAGCCTCTGTGGAAACCTCTTCAGGGAAATGCCGGCTTCCGTCAAACTCAAGAAGAACTGTCAAAGGCACGGCATTCGATCGAACACCCTCGCGCCAGCCCGCGGCCAGCTCGATCCTAAGCCCGGCGGAAACCGCCCCATCCACATGCTCCGTTACTCTTTGTATATATTCGTGTTCATCAACACCTTGAAGGCGCCTGGCACGGCGGGCTTCTTCCCTCAGCTTTTCCTCCCGTTCGGGATCATGCGCTCGATCAAGCAGTTCAAGGCATATCGCGATTACATGTGAACAAATTATCCCCCGTTCCTTGTTGTCGTAGCAGGGGCATTTATTTTCTGCACTCCCGTCGGAAAGGATCTTCAGCCCCGACCTCATGGGCCGATTCCCCCTTGCAATCTGCCCGCTTACGTGCGGAGGATCATATGAGGCCTTAAGGACATATCGCTGATTGTGCAGGGATTGCGCTTCGCGAAATACGCGCGCACCAGCCCAATCCATCAGAATCTTGCGACTAAAGGGTGGTTTCATTATTTCCGCGCCAATCCCTGGTTAATGATTCGTAATTAACGTTGAAATCGTTGAGCGTATCTATATTCTGGACCCTGAGGTTGTTAACCTAGGCATCCGGTCCATACGGCCCCGGACCGAAATAATCAAATATATTCAATGGTAAAACACCATATGAAGAGACACAAGATAGTATTGATTCCAGGCGACGGCATAGGCCCGGAAGTCGCCGACGAAGTAAAACGCATACTTGACTCTGCAGGGGCAAAGATTGAATGGGTGGAACGGTACGCCGGACAGGCTGCGCTCGACATGGGGTCTGATGTCATGCCCCCTGAAACGCTAGAAGCGATTGAGCACATCGGAGTTGCGCTGAAAGGCCCGTGCACTACGCCGGTCGGCAAGGGATTCTCATCGGTAAATGTACAGCTCAGGAAAAAGCTCAACCTTTATGCAGCCGTCCGGCCGGTTAGAAGTTTGCCGGGCGTGTCTACCAGATTCGAGAATGTCGACCTTGTAATCGTCCGTGAAAACACCGAGGGGCTCTACAGCGGAATAGAAAACGAGGTCACCCCTGGAGTCGTCATGAGCATGAAGGTGTCCACGGAAAAGGCATGCACAAGGATCGCTAGATGGGCATTCCGATATGCAACGCACCGGCAGCGCCGGAAAATAACGGTCCTGCACAAAGCCAACATCATGAAGCTGACCGACGGCCTCTTCATAGGCTGTGCTCAGAATATCCACAAGAATGAATACCCCAACATCGATTATCAGGAGCTCATAATCGACGCGGGCTGCATGAAAATTGTACAGGACCCATCCCTTTTTGACGTTCTATTGTTGGAAAACCTGTACGGCGACGTCATAAGCGATCTTTGCGCCGGACTTGTAGGCGGGCTCGGAGTTGTGCCGGGGGCCAACATCGGCGAACGGAAGGCCGTATTCGAGGCGGTCCACGGATCAGCTCCGGACATCGCCGGTAAAGGCGTGGCAAACCCCCTCGCGCTGCTCATGTCATCGGTAATGATGCTGAACCATATTGCGGATACCCGGGAGGATCCCGGAGCCCGCGAAATTGCCCACAATATTCGTAAGGCTTACGACAAGACTTTGGAAGACGGGCATAAAACCCGCGACCTAGGCGGCAATCTGGGAACAACGGAATTCGCCGACGCGATTATTGAACGGCTGAACAAGCATGCCGGGATCTCATGACATATAGCGGAAGCAGCGCTTCAGGCCAACAACCGGAACATGCATGATCAGATCTGTTTTTCACCTCAGGCGGAGCATTTAATCGGCAGGATTGATTCTTCATCAAACGTGACCGGACTATTCGGGACCGTACGTTCTTGACACATGTCTATACAGACATGGATATTATCCCGTCTCGAGTGTATGTTGAAACCATTGGGAAGGTCGTTAGGCCATGACGGATATTAATATCACCTGTCAACAATGCGGTCACCTCTTCACGGCCACAGACAGCCGCAATAGTCTTCATGTTCCCTGCCCGTCCTGCGGAAGCAATACTCCGGTTCCAGGCGCCGGCGACAATATTCGGGAAGAAAGCATCCCTCCCAAATTAAGGGTGCGCAGGGATCGGCCTGTCGGATCAATGCCGATGAAGCAGTGCCCTAAATGCGGCAAGGATGCTGTCGAGGATGCAGTACTGTGCGTACAATGCGGATATAACTGGGCAACCGGCAAGTCGATGCATACGAACAAGCATTCACCAATTCTCTCCGCAATAAAAATGCTTTTCATGGTTGTCCTGGCCTTAATCGTGGCCGGCGTGTCATTGTATTCCATATGGATAGTATTTTTTGATGACGAGACTGAGCGGCCATACGCCGCCATGGAGCAAGAGCCGCCCGTCAGCATAGAGGAGAAGGCCTACGAAGCCTTGACCGTCGAAGAGAAGGGCGAGACGGTTGACAGGCCTGTTTCCCTTCGCGAACCGGCAGAAGACGGGGAGACACCGCAGGAAGAGGTAAAAGAAGAAGTAGTTGAAGAACCCGAAGCCGCTGTTGACGTCAATAGGAAGAAGGAAGAGCTGAGGCAATCACTCACTGCATCGCTTGATGAACGATTTCCCCTGTACTCAAGGGGGGATCAGGTGGTTCTTGAACAGCGCAACGGCCTGGTTCACAGGGGCAGACTTGTAGGTGTAAGTGACGGCGATGCCTTATTAATTGATGGTGAATTTCGCATTAGAGCCGCCCTTGACGATCTGACCGTTAATTCCCGGTTGCAGGTTGACGAAGGCTTCCGCGACCAAATGATTGAAGATCGATTGCTACGGGAACTCGAAAACCAGGGCTTGCTGTGACAGCCGATATAAGTGAAATGGAATCGAAGAAATGGGAATTTCTCCGATCCATTGATAGTCTGAACCGTGAATCTGAACACGGCCCTCCCGAATTTCTAAAGAGGGTTGACACTGAATTGCTGTCTCACCCTGCCTTTGAAATTCCACCGTTCGACAAGGCAGCATTTTCACCCGACACGGCCCGTTTTGCAGATCGCTTGAGCCGAGAGTCCGGGTCCATGCGCCGTCGCATCCTAATATCAGACCTGGAATTCATTGGGAAAATCAGCGAGTCCGGAGCTGAAGTGATACACCGGGATTCATTGGGCTTTATTCAGGGAGGTTTTCCTGTTTGCGCGAACGGCGGCATGGCGGCCTGTGTATGGACAGGAAGATTATCAGACCGGGCAATGGACGGAAAGACCTTTGAGGAGATTGTCCGCGATTCAGGCATTACAATTAAAGAGGTTGAATCTCTTGCTGCACGTATACCGGTTTTTACGGAAAAACAGATTGAACGGATTTTTGAGATTCACCGCAGGTGGAGAGACTCTCTTGAACTGATCCTGAAATCACACCTGTCAATGAATGAGCTTGACGCTGAATTGAAGGAATCCGAAAGGGTACTTTCACTGGGTTCCCTTTCCAGCGGCATAGCGCATCACTTTAACAACCTTTTGTCCGTAATCCTTGGGTATTCATCCTTTCTTATAAACCGTAAAGACCTTCCTGATTACTCGAGGCATGCCCTTGAACAGATAGCGGAGGCTGCTCAGCGCGGCCGCCGCCTTACACAGGAAGTGCTTTCCTTCGCCGGCAGTGAAGTTGAAACCGAGACCCCATGTCCCGTTCACGAAATACTTGTCAGTGTGCTTTCCCTTCTTAAAACCCAGGCAACCTCACGACTGACCGTGAATACCGAGCTTAACGCATCAAACGACACTGTAACGGCGCCTTTGAGCTCGATTCACCAGATAGTATTCAACCTGCTTTCCAATGCTATTGAAAGCATGCCGGAAGGAGGATCTCTCTACATTTCAACCCGGAATATGGATATCGAGGAAGGCGGATCGAAAGCCCGATATATGAAAATAGAGGTTCTCGACTCCGCGACTCCGGGAACTGTGACAGCCGAGAAACACCCCGCTGCTTCCAGCCCTCGCCTTTCAAGCCTGCATGATATCGTCAAAAAACTTGAAGGTTCCGCGACAGTATCTCAAGATGCCTGCTACACCAATCGAGCTGAAGTCCTTCTGCCGGTATCGGAATACAGCGAGGATTCCCCTGAAGAAGACAAGGGATCCGGAAGTTCGTCACCGACATCCGTATGGGTGGTGGACGACGACCCGATATTCAGGGAAATGTGCAGGCAAGTCCTGTCAGAGTACGGCCACATTGTCAGAGAGCTTTCGAGCGGTCTGGAAATGCAGGCCGCATGGACTCAAACACGGGAGTTCCCGGGTTTACTGATCATCGATTTCAGCATGCCGGAATGCAACGGACTGGAGCTTTGCGAATGGCTGCAGCAACAGGGTTCTGAGGCGGCGGTGATCCTGGTAAGCGGTTTTGCCCCAACCCAGCCTGATATTCACAAGGCGTTGCAGATGCGACGCACGTTTTTCCTGCAGAAGCCGTTTCCCGTTCCGGAGCTGGAAGATGCCGTCAGCGTTGCCCTTGGGGAAAAGCTGCTTCATGATAGTTGAAAATAAAGCATCGGATTGACAGGAGTGCGCCTTATCCCTATATTCGATTCCGGTTGGACACGGGTATTTCAGTTTCCGCCCGAGGGGCGATTAGCTCAGTCGGCTAGAGCACTACCTTGACATGGTAGGGGTCACAGGTTCAAGTCCTGTATCGCCCACCAGGCTTGGTCAGACTAAAGTCCGGGCGCTTGATAATGAAAACGGTTCACCCCGGCAAAAAACGTAAAAGAGATGAGGAATAACAGCAAGGATCATGTACGGCGCGGGATCATGCCCCGAATTTAATTGATGAAATTAGACAAGGATTCCCATCTGTATAGGATGCGGCACAGCGCCGCTCATGTAATGGCCGCTGCTGTCTGCCGACTCTACGAAGAGGTTCAGCTCGACATTGGTCCTCCAACCATTGAAGGATTTTACTACGACTTTGACCTTCCGGACCGGTTGACCCCCGAAGATTTCACGGCCATTGAAAAGGAAATGGCCAGGATCATAGATGAGAACCATCCATTCGAATGCCTGGAAATGTCCCGCGAAGAAGCCCGGAAATTCATAACGGGCATGAATCAGAAATACAAACTGGAACGGCTGGACGACATTCCGGAAGGCGAGAGCATAACCTTCTATAAGTGCGGCGAATTTGTTGATCTATGCCGGGGGCCTCACATCGAAAGCACCGGAGGGGTTAAATCCTTCAAGCTCCTTTCCGTTGCCGGTTCATATTACCGGGGCAGGGAAACCAATCCCATGCTTCAGCGTCTTTATGGAACAGCATTTGAATCCGGAAAGCAGCTCAGGGCGTATCTAAAGCAGATCGAGGAGGCCAAGAAGCGCGATCACAGGAAACTCGGCAAAGAGCTGGACCTTTTCAGCATTCAGGAAGAGGCGGGACCCGGCCTCATACACTGGCATCCGAGGGGGGCGCGAATACGGTCGATCATAGAGGACTTCTGGCGCGACAGGCATTTCGAGGCCGGATATGAACTGCTGTATTCCCCGCATATAGGGAAGGCCGGTCTCTGGGAAACCTCGGGTCATCTGGATTTCTATCGCGAAAGCATGTATTCGCCCATGGATGTTGACGGAACGAAGTATTTCGCAAAACCCATGAATTGCCCGTTTCATATAAAGATATATCAGGCGCAAAAACGTTCCTACAGGGATCTGCCCCTGCGATGGGCCGAACTTGGAACGGTGTACAGATACGAGAAAGGTGGGGTCCTGCACGGCCTGTTCCGAGTTCGCGGTTTTACCCAGGACGATGCACATATATTCTGCACGCCTGATCAGGTTGGCGGGGAAATACGGGACGTTATCAAGTTCGCAAACGGCATCTGGAAGACATTCGGGTTCACGGACATATCAGCGTATCTGGCCACAAGGCCGGATAAGGCTGTCGGGGATGAATCACGCTGGCGGCAGGCAACCGAGGCACTCGAGGAGGCGTTGCAGTCCGAATCCATTCCATATGAGATAGACACTGGCGGCGGCGCGTTTTACGGCCCTAAAATCGACTTGAAGGTCAAGGATGTAATCGGGCGTGAATGGCAGATGAGCACCGTTCAGTTCGACTTCAATCTTCCGGAACGATTTGATCTGACATATACAGGCGAAGACGGGCGGAGCCATCAGCCTTATATGATTCACAGGGCTCTCCTGGGAAGTATGGAGCGCTTTTTTGGAATTCTAACAGAGCATTATGCGGGGGCATTTCCTCTATGGCTTTCCCCGGAACAGGCAAGGGTCATACCCCTTACGGAAAGGGAAATTTCATACGCCAGAACCGTTGCCGACGAACTACGTAGTGCGCATATGCGTGTGAGCCTGGATGAGCGGTCTGAAAAAGTCGGCGCCAAGATACGTAACGCCCAGCTCTCCAAGATCCCGTACATGCTGATTGTCGGCCCGCGCGAATCGACGGATAAAACCGTGGCCGTGCGAAGCCGCGTGCAGGGCGACATCGGCGCAATGCCCATTTCTGAACTCGTGGAAAAACTTCATACGGAAATAATTTCACGGAGCCATCCGTCCGTTGAAACGGAAGGATCTGCTCATGAAACAGCCATGTCAAAAAGCTAACCCAGGAGGACGTCATCGCTAAACAAGGTGTATACAGCACGAGGGTCAACCACAGGATCCGCGTTCCGCAGGTCCGTTGTGTTGACGCGGACGGAAACCAGATCGGGATTCTTGAAACCCGCGAGGCCATGAAACAGGCTCAACTGGCGGGACTGGACCTGGTCGAAATCGCTCCGACTGCCAAGCCGCCGGTATGCCGCATCATGGATTACGGCAAGTACAAATACGACATGGATAAGAAGCAGAAGCAGCAGAAGAAGCATCAAGCGGCTACCAAGGTCAAAGAGTTGAAATTTCACGCCAATGTGGACATACATGATTATGAAACCAAGGTGCGCCACGCACGTGAATTTCTTGAGGAAGGACACAGGGTTAAGTGCTCACTCTATTTCCGGGGCCGGGAAGGGGCTCATCGAGAGCTGGGATTCGATGTAATGAACCGGGTTATCAAGGACTGTGAAGACCTCGGATTTCCGGAGCAGCCACCCCGCATGCTGGGGCGCAGCATTATCATGCTCATGACGCCCAAACCGCCCGAAAAGAAAAAGAACTGAGGAGCGGATCTCAAGAAACCCGTTTTGTAACGGCTCATTTAGCATATTTGCAACACAAGCTCCGCCGTTGCAGGTTAATCCCTGTCATTGCCGCTTTAAACTCACCCCAGATCCACTATGCCTGGATCATAACCTTCAGGCGCTTCAAAACCCAATAGATTCAGGCAGGTGGCTGCCAGGCTGGTGATTCCGAGATCGCGATGTTCCGACAGCCGGATATCTGCAGTGCCTGCAGGATCGTATATGTACACAGGTACAGGATTGAGAGAGTGGCTTGTTTTGGCCTTGGGCTGGCCGCTTTCTGGGTCCAGAACAATCTCGCCTGTCTTCTTGCTGCGCTCAAACATGTCGTCCGCGTTGCCGTGGTCAGCGGTGACAACCAGAATGGCGCCTGTTTTGCGCGCAGCCTCCATTAATCTGCCGACAGCCAGGTCGACCGCCTCCACTGAAATTTCCACGGCCAGACAATTTCCAGTATGCCCCACCATGTCGCCATTCGGATAGTTAACGCGTATAAATCGGTATTTGTTCTCCAGCATGGATTCAATCACCTTGTCCGTAATTTCAGCTGATTTCATCCATGGGCGCTCATCAAAGGAGACCTTGTCGCCCTTTATTTCGATGTACTCCTCGAGCTTTTCATCAAACTTGCCGGACCGGTTTCCGTTGAAGAAATAGGTAACATGTCCGAACTTCTGCGTTTCGCTTATGGCGAGCTGCGGCACTCCAGCGCGTGCAAGGTATTCCCCCATTGTGCGATCAAGGGATGGTGGGCTGACCAGATATTTCCGGGGGATTTCCAGGTCGCCGTCGTATTGCATCATTCCTGCGAATTTCACCCTGGGCATGGGATCGCGCTCAAACTCCTTAAATTCATCACCTTCTTCAAAGGCGCGTGAAAGCTCTATGGCTCTGTCACCACGGAAATTAAACAGTATGACGCTGTCATTATCGAGGATCGGGCCCACCGGCTGACCATCCTCTACTATTATGAAGGGGGGAAGGTTCTGATCGATCACGCCCGGACTTTCTTTGCGCAGCGTCTCAACCGCTTCATTCGCGGACCCGAAACCACGGCCACGTCCCGCAACATGTGTTTCCCAGCCGCGCTTGACCATGTCCCAGTCAGCATTGTACCGGTCCATGGTTATCATCATGCGTCCCCCGCCGGATGCAATGCGGTAATCCCTTCCGCTATCCTCGTTAAGCCTGTTCAGCAGGGACTCGAGGCGGTCGATATACTCCGTGGCCGATTGAGGAGGAACATCGCGTCCGTCAAGCAATGTGTGTACACGCGCCTTTTCAATCCCTGCATCAGCGGCTTCATTAAGCATGGCTTCCAGGTGGGTTATATGGGTATGCACATTACCGTCTGAAAGAAGGCCTATGAAATGCAGCGCGCTGTTGTGTTCCAAGCAGTTATCCACGAGTTCCTTCCAGACCGGTCCCTCAAACAGGGCCCGCGTTTCAATGGCATGGTTGACCAGACCAGCCCCCTGCTTGAATATACGCCCTGCACCTATGGCATTGTGCCCAACTTCGCTGTTTCCCATATCCGACTCATCGGGCATTCCAACTGCCGGACCGTGAGCTTTCAGCCGGGAACTGACTGCATGAGCGTCCAGCCAATCGAGATGTGGTTTTGTCGCGGCGCTAACCATGTCGCCGGCAGGATCCTGCGCGATACCCACCCCATCCATGATAATTATCACCACCGGCCCACTCGGCCCTTCATAATCTGCTAGTTTCCTCAGGTTTTCCATATATTGTCTCTCCAACTCACAGGGTTTGAAAAATGCGGAACGGCATTGGGATCAGCCGGCAATGGCTGACGTCGTCTTCAAGACTGCGCTATTTACCCCTGCAATGCAAGGTCAGTGTGCGCAGGTGCGCCTATTGCGGTCCGCAAACGTTGATACTTGACGATATATACCGGGGTTCAGCATAGTTGATCCATGGGCGCCAAGTTGGAATTGATAAAGAATGACGCTAATATCGAGCGTCTTTTAAAAAGCAGTCGCGATCTGATAGCTCGCGACTTCAAAAAGTCGTCACTTGAATTTATAACTGATGACGAAAACGGGGTTATTGGCAACGGCAAGATGCTGCGATCCCGCATGGCATTCCGTATCGGGCCCGTGGCAGGTACGGAATCAGAAACTCTGATCCACGCAGCCACAGCCATCGAAATGATTCATACTGCGAGCCTCCTGCACGACGACGTTATTGACGGTGGCCAAATGCGCCGCAGCGCGCCTTCCTTCTGGGTAGAACGCGGTATCCCGGGCGCGATACTTCTGGGCGACTTTCTCCTTTTCAAGGCCCTTGACATAATCTGTCAGGCTGAAAGTGGGCTTACGCATCCCATGGTGAAATTCGTAGGGGAAATGTGCATGGCGGAGTCGGAACAGGAGCTGGTTCAACGTGGAGACAGCATTACATGGGATGATTGCGTCAATGTCGCACGGCACAAAACAGGGTCACTTTTCGCATTCATAGGTTACGCGAGTGCGGCGAACGACCATGAACTGCGCGATGCGCTGACCGAGGCGGGCTACGCTGTGGGGACAGCCTACCAGCTGGCTGATGACATTATGGATGCCAAGGGATCGCCTGAAAACTCCGGCAAGACACTTGGAACCGACGGCGCTCGAAATATAAATACAGCAATGAGTTTCGTCGACGGTGAACACCGGGTTAATCCCGTGAACTCTGTAAAAGAGACCCTGTCAGCAGCCGAAGGCCTTCTATCGCCATGGCCGGAAGTGCTGGAAGCATGGCATGTATATATGGAAAAGGATATGTGGCCGAGCATGAGCCAAATGCTGGGGATCAAGGAGGAATGGCGGAACACCCCTGGAAAGCCTGCCGATTAGCCGTTTGCAAGGCAGGCGAAAAAGATCGTAAGGATTTTTTGATATCTAATTGACATAGCGAAACTCCTTTGTAAAGTCGATGACCTTGATTGGACCATACCCGATTGTGTTGCCATGGCGCAGGGTATCGGCGCCGGTCTGATTCAACAAGTTAATTTTTTGAATCTCGGGAGAGAATGAACCCTATAGAGATAAAGAAAGGATTGGATATACCATTAACCGGCAAACCTGTGCCGGAAATGGAAGGCGGCATAATATCCACCGACACAGTCAGCGTCTATCCGTCTGAATTCGAGGGGGTTAAAGAAAAGCTTCATATTAATGAAGGTGATTCCGTAAAACGCGGCACCCCGCTTTTCTTCAATAAACGGATGCATGAACTGCAGTTTCTATCACCGGGTGGCGGCAAGATTTCCGAGATTAAATTCGGACCGCGACGTTCAATTCACAGCATAACCATAGAGCTGGATGCGGAAGAAGAAGTCGAGCCCCTGAGAAAATTCGAGCCGGAACAGATCAGAGAGGTCGACCGCAACGAAATCGTTCAGCATCTGCTCTCTACCGGGATGTGGGCGTATATCAGGCAGCGGCCGTTTTCACATATCGCCGACAAGGACGTTACTCCAAAGTCTATTTTCATAAATGCAATGAATACGGCTCCATTTCAGCCGGATATTCATGTCTTGGTGAAGGAAAATGAGCAGGCATTCCAGGCCGGTATTGACGCCATGACCAGCTTGACGGATGGGGATGTTCACCTATGCATCTCAGCTGACGCGGAGAACCCCTCAACTGCCGTCACTGAAGCCGGAAACGCACAGGTCCACGCATTCAGGGGGCCGCACCCCTCGGGAAATTCCAGTGTGCATATTCACCACAT
The DNA here is from genome assembly GCA_007130845.1 of Kiritimatiellia bacterium. GTDB lineage: Bacteria > Verrucomicrobiota > Kiritimatiellia > SLAD01 > SLAD01 > SLRP01. The sequence continues at coordinate 30,618 of SLRP01000203.1, forward strand.
AGATCCCATGGAAACTCATGACAAGGTATGGGTTGTCAGGGCATCGGACCTTATCACCATCGGGCAGCTATTCATTAATGGTGAATATCCTGCGGAGCGCACTATCGCGCTGGGCGGATCGGGGGTCAACCCGGAGGCATGCAAATACTATAGAATGCGGCACGGTGGATCATTGAAACCGCTTCTTGACGGACGGATGAAAGACGGGGAACAGCGGGTTCTACGCGGGGACTGCCTGTCGGGGATCAAGATATCCGCTGACGAGGGACTCCCCTTCTACGGATCCTCTCTTACCGTAATCCCGGAAGGCAGGGAACGTTTTTTCCTTGGATGGCTGGGGCCGGGTATGGACAGATACAGTCCTTCGCGGACATTCCTTTCGACATGGTTGAGGAAAGACAGTAAATGGGACCTGAACACCAACCTCAATGGAAGCCGGAGATCGATGGTGCTGACAGGGCTTTACAACGAATTTCTGCCGCTGAATATAATGGTGGATTATCTCGTGCGGGCCGTGCTTGCCCACGACACGGACGAAGCCATCTCTCTGGGTATACTTGAGACCGACCCTGAGGATTTCGCACTCTGTTCCTTTGTATGCCCGTCCAAGATGGAGATCAGCCACATCATAAGACAGGGGCTTGATGAAATAGAGAAGGAAGGTATTTAGCCGAATGAAATTTCTGCTGGACCAGTTGGAAAAAGTAAAACCGCTGTTCATGCCCGGCGGTAAACTGGAAAAACTGTATCCTCTCTACGAGGCCAAGGATACGTTTCTCTTCACTCCTGGCGAGGTTACCGACCGCCCTCCACATGTGCGCGGGGCGCTGGACACAAAGAGAATGATGATCACGGTCGTCCTTGCCCTGATACCCTGCATCCTTTTCGGGATATACAACGCCGGTCATCAATACAACATTGTCAACCAGATCCCTGACACGGGTTTCCTGGATCATTTCACGCGCGGGGCCATCATAGTTCTTCCAATAATCATAGTGTCCTATGCCGTTGGGGGCACGCTGGAGCTTCTGTTCTGCATAATACGCAGACATGAAATAAACGAGGGATTTCTGGTAACAGGGATGCTGTTTCCGCTCACACTTCCGCCTACAATACCTCTATGGCAGGTGGCGGTCGGCATCGCGTTCGGCGTGGTCATAGGCAAGGAGATATTTGGAGGCACGGGCTTCAATGTACTCAACCCGGCGCTTACCGCCCGCGCGTTTCTCTTTTTCGCATATCCGAGCGAGATAACAGGCGACAACATCTGGACGGTAGTGAAGGATTCTGAAAACGTCGTGGACGGCTTCACAGGCGCCACGCCTCTGGGATTGGCGGCCGTCGCTCCGGAAGGGGTGGATATCGTTGAATATCTGAAGGATGCCGGGTTCGACTGGTGGACCATGGCCGGCGGCCTGTCAGGAGGCAGTATCGGGGAAACGGCCTTCCTGGCCTGCCTTATAGGAGCAGCCGTACTCATTATATCCGGCATAGGATCATGGCGCATCATGACCGGATGCGTAATAGGGCTGTTTCTTGGAAGTTCCCTGCTTAACCTGATGCCCGAGGACACATTCCACCCGTTCACCCAGCTTCCCTTCCACTACCATCTGGTTTTCGGGGGATTTGCGTTCGGCGCAGTGTTCATGGCAACGGATCCGGTTTCCTCATCGGCCACTCTCAAGGGAAAATGGATATACGGCATAATGATCGGACTCCTGACTGTCACCATACGAGTTGCCAATCCGGCGTTCCCCGGCGGCGTAATGCTTGCAATCCTGTTTATGAATGTCATGGCGCCGGTTATTGATCATTTCGTGCTTCAGGCGCATATAAAATCACGCAGGAAAAAAGCCAGAGAACAGAGTTTGAAATATGTCCAAGCCCAAAGGTGATAAACAGACATTCCTATTCGCGTTCGTTATTCTGACCGTGTGCAGCATGCTGTTGTCTGCCGCGGCAGCGGCGTTGCGTGACAGGCAGCAGATGATGGTCGAATTCGACCGTAAGCGGAACGTGTTGATTGCCTTCGGTGTGGATCCGGTTCATGAGGACGGAACCAGATACACCCCGGAGGATGTAGACCGATACGTTGACGAATTCATCCGGGAAGTGATTATTGACGCGGATACCGGGGAAATAATACCGGATATCACCAGCGCGGATGTAGAACCCCGTTTGCTACGGGAGAAACGGAAACTCCCCCTGTTCCTGTGGGAGGAGGACGGTGAAGTCAAACGTTATGCATTTCCCGTGTCGGGATACGGACTATGGTCGACCATATACGGATTTCTGGCGCTGGAAGACGACCTGGCCACCATTTCAGGCATAACGTTCTATGACCACGGCGAAACCCCCGGGCTGGGGGCAGAAGTCGAACGCGCATGGTTCCGTGATCAGTTTGAGGGCAAGGTCCTTTACAAGGACGGGGAACCGGTGGAATTTAAAGTGGCTAAGGGACGTGCCGAGGCTCAATATCCGGACATGATTGATCACGCAGTGGACGGTATAAGCGGGGCAACCATAACCGGCAAAGGGGTAGCCGATTTCATAACCCGCGATTTCAAGAAGTATAATAAGTACTTTGAGACGATCCGGTAGCGGACAAGACCGCCGTGTACAGCGCGGCAACAAAAAGGGGACGCAGGCTGATACGAGCCGGTTGACGTCCGGAAATAAAAAAGTAAATTTTTCGGCCGACAACTCTTGATTGAAAGGCAAAAGGCGTTTAAGGATTAAGGAAACGCAGGTTGAATCATGGCTATAGCAAAGAAAGTCATTACAGATCCACTATCGGACAACAATCCGATCACCATACAGGTGCTGGGCATATGCTCGGCTCTTGCTGTTACGGTACAGATGGATACCGCCTTCGTCATGTCCCTTGCAGTGATTTCGGTTATTACCCTCTCCAATGCAATAATTTCCGCAATGCGCAACCTGATACCCGGCAAGATACGAATGATTGTAGAGGTCACCGTAATTGCTTCACTGGTCGCACTTACGGATCAGTTACTACGGGCGTATTTCTTCGAAATGAGCCGGCAACTCAGCATTTTCGTAGGTCTTATTATTACCAATTGCATGATAATGGGCCGCGCTGAGGCTTTTGCCACGCAAAATCCGGTAGGGCCATCCTTGATGGACGGACTTGGAAACGGATTGGGCTACAGTGTAATCCTTCTGCTGGTTGCATCCGGCAGGGAGATATTGGGAAGCGGAACATGGTATCACCTGCAGGTCCTTCCGGAAGCATACTACGGTAACGGACTGGCGGTTCTGGCCCCGGGCGCATTTCTCATTCTGGGAATAATAATCTGGATTCAGCGTACGATAAGCGGGAATTTCAAGGACGATTAGCGGTAAACGGGAAGCATCATGGATCTCATCAACCTTGCAGTAAAGACCATATTCATTGAAAACATCGTGCTGGCATATTTTCTCGGCATGTGTTCGTTTCTTGCATGTTCCAAGAAGATAGAGACAGCCACGGGGCTTGGAATGGCGGTGATATGCGTTCTCGGGCTTACCGTGCCTTTCAACTGGTTCATCGAAACCTATTTCCTCATGGAAGGCGCGATGGCCTGGACTGGAGTACAGGCCTTGGCGGCGCTGGACCTGTCATTCCTGAACCTGTTGAGCTTCATAGCCGTAATAGCCTGCACCGTACAGGTTGTCGAGATGGTACTGGACCGGTTCTTCCCGAAGCTTTATCACTCGCTCGGGATCTTTCTTCCCCTGATCACCGTAAACTGCGCAATTCTGGGAGGGTCCCTCTTCATGGTGGAGCGCCAGTACACTCTGGCCGAATCGGCAGTGTACGGAGTCTCTTCCGGGGCAGGCTTTGCTCTTGCCATAGTCAGCATAGCCGCGCTTCGCAAGAAGATACGGTATTCGGATATTCCTCCGGGTTTGCAGGGACTGGGCATGACCATGATTCTTACGGGGCTGATGTCGATGGCTTTCATGTGCTTCGCGGGGATCGATCTCTAGGAGTTCTTTTATTACTCGATGAATCAAATTGTCATAGACGTGATGGTCAGCACGGTGGTGTTTACAGGCATCATCATGCTGCTTGTTGTAGGACTGGTATTTATATCCAAGAAGTTGTCGCCCGGCGGCGAAGTCTCCATTGACATTAATAAGGGGCAGAAGAACATCAATTCTTCGCCGGGATCCAATCTTCTTGCAGTGCTAGCCGATAACAAGGTCTTTCTCCCCTCCGCCTGCGGGGGTGGCGGCACATGCGCGCTCTGCAAGTGCACCGTGGATGAAGGCGGCGGCTCCATACTCCCGACTGAAACCGGCCATATCAACAAACAGGAGGCGCGCAAGGGCGTGCGCCTGGCTTGCCAGGTCAAGGTCAAGAAGGATATGAAGATCCGTGTGCCCGACGAGGTGCTTGAAATCAAGAAATTCAAGGGCACAGTGCGGTCCAACCATAACGTGGCCACATTCATCAAGGAGTTGATCGTGGATCTGGAGCCCGGATTCAATCTGGATTTCCAGGCGGGAGGATATATCCAGATAGACATTCCAAAGTTCGACATATCTTTCAAGGACTTCGAGGTTGAAGACAAGTTTCATGATGATTGGGACAAGCTGGATCTATGGAAACACAAGCTTGTAAACAATGAACCTTGTTTCCGTGCGTATTCCATGGCGAACCATCCGGCTGAAGGCAACATGGTCATGTTGAATGTGCGCATAGCTACGCCTCCGCCGAACATATCCGACGCCCCTCCAGGTGTGGCGTCTACCTACATTTTCTCATTGAAACCCGGAGATGAAGTGTGGATGAGCGGTCCATTCGGGGAGTTCTACGCCAAGGATTCCGACAGGGAAATGGTATATATTGGGGGCGGCGCAGGAATGGCCCCGATGCGGAGCCATATCTTCGACCTGTTCCGAACCAGGAAAACCAACAGGAAGGTCAGCTACTGGTATGGAGGACGTTCTCTCAGGGAACTTTTCTATCTCGATGATTTCAAAGGGATTGAAAAGGATTTCCCAAACTTCTCATTCCATGTAGCCCTGAGTGAACCGCGCGAAGATGATAACTGGGACGGCCCAACGGGCTTCATACATACGGTGGTATTCGAAAATTACCTCAAAAATCATCCTGACCCGGACGAAATAGAATATTATCTTTGCGGACCACCCCCGATGATAGCAGCTTGCAACAAGATGCTGTATGATCTGGGTGTGGAACAGGAAATGATCGCCTACGACGAGTTCGGTTGATTCCGCGGAGGGCAATGAAAGTAATTCAGCCCAGACCCTTCCACCCCGGCAAAGCCCTCTTTGTGTTTTCGGTGCTCCTGGCCGTGACCATTTATCACTTCTTTTTTCGTGATACACCGGGACCGGACCATGTTCATTGGACCGGCAGCACAATGGGAACACACTATGTAATCCGCATAGCCCAATCGCCACTTACACAGAATTCGTTGCGTGAACTGCACTCTGAAATCGAAGCATATCTGTTGAAGGCCAACAAGCAGATGTCCACCTATCTCCGGGACAGCGAGATCACTAAGTTCAATCAAAGCAGAACAACGGATCCATTTGAGGTTTCTCCTGCTTTCGCCGAGGTTACCCGCTATGCTGTAAAACTCTCGGAAATGACCGACGGTGCATTCGACCCCACTATTGATCCCCTGCTGGCCCTTTGGGGGTTCGGTCCGGACGCAAACATCCGGAGACAATTGCCCGACACAATGGAAATTGAACGTGCCATGGGGCAAACAGGATATGAGCATATAGCAGTACCCGCCGACAACCTGATACAAAAACGGATTCCGGAAATAACATTGAACCTCAACGCCATCGCAAAAGGATACGCAGCTGACAGGGTTTCAGAAATACTCAACAGTCATGGACTTACCAACCATTATGTCGAATTGGGTGGAGACCTGATTGTATCCGGAAAGAATCACGACGGGAAAAAATGGAGAATAGGAATAGAAATACCCGACCCCGACTCCGAACCCGGAACCTCTTTGGCCGGCATTGCGAATATATCGAATGCGGCGGTTGCCGGTTCAGGGGACTATCGCGACGTCTGGACCGGGCCGGATGGAGAGACATATTCACATATCCTGGATCCCCGCACGGGTGCTCCCGTCAGGCATAACCTCGGGGCCGTAACCGTGATAGCCCCGACCTGCATGAAGGCGGACGGTATAGCAACGGCCGTCTTCGTCATGGGGCCTGAAGAAGGTGTCCGCTGGATAAATGAACGTGAGAATACTGAAGCCATGTTTATATACCGGAACGACGAGAACTCATACGGGTATATCTTCAGTGACGGATTCAAGGAAGAGGCGTCATTTGATCAGTTGATCGACTGACCGTGCCCTCCGCATAGTTCAACTTTCTAGATTCCACTCCTGCACCATAATAGGGAATGCAGTCCCCTACCATGAATTTCACATCGGTACGCCTCACCTTCATGCATCACCGCATTCCTCCTCATAATCGTAATCATCCTGCCCCTCAACAATACGCTGGATGGCACTTCGTGGACATGATGGACAGAATCGCCGAATATAATCGCCCCAACTTTGGACAGGCCACAGGTGAAACCTCGAATATAATGCGTATCAAGACAGCCCAGCCATCCGTTTACTTCCCGTATCCCTCCGGGCCGTTAACTGTTATGTCTGTGGAGGCTCTGTCGAAATTGATTATATACCGCAAGTTTCACGTAAATTCATGCAAGCAATTCATAAGCCTACCGAATTCTCTTGAGTTTTCATGGGTGAAAATATTCTAAAATAATCCGGGAACGGGTGATTATGAGCACGATTAAGATCATGATTTTGTAGAATGCAATCAGGATGGCGGCTGGACAGCACGATACCCCGACACCTTGCGCACTAAACACACATCGCGAAACCTGAGCGGCGGAAATCAAGGTTGCCCGTCGCTATCGTCTATTTTGAGTTAATTCCTACAGAATGGAGGGTACCTACCCTTATTGTGCCCAGACGCATGCATGTGATAGGATTCATCGGTAGTATCATGACGTGGAGCATACATGCGCAGAAAAAAAGACAATGTGGACCTAATATGCGATATAGCGGAACTGGCCGGACTGTTTGAAAAAAGCAGCAGCCTGGAAGATTTCCTTGATACAGCCACCAACATTATCGCATGGCACATGAAAGCCGCGGTATGCTCAATCTATCTATATGATGATGAGACGAAGGAAATCATTCTCAGGGCAACACAGGGATTGACCCATTCCGCAATTGGAAACGTACGGCTTAAACTTGGAGAAGGCCTTACCGGTCTATCCTTGAAGGAGCTCAGGCCTATTTGTGAAGGCCGAGGTTCAGAAAACCCAAACTTTAAATATTTTCCTGATATCCATGAGGATAAATATGAAGCCTTTCTTGCCGTCCCAATATTGAGGGGCCTTGCAAGGGTAGGAGTAGTGGTCGTTCAGGATCCGCAGCCGGATTACTTCGATAATAACGATGTAAAAGCCTTGCGCGCAATAGCCGGACAGCTTGCAACGACTATTGA
>SLRP01000204.1 GCA_007130845.1 Kiritimatiellia bacterium
CAACACCGCGGGAAGCCAGAACAATACCGCGACGGTATAACGCGTTCCATTGACCGTCCATGCGTCCAGTATATGGGTGAAATGTTTAAGGAACAGCGGCATACTGCTCCAAATAAGCACGTTGGTTACCAGAGCCGGCAGAGCACGACCCGCCCGTGAATGCTTCATTTCAACATGCATTACAATACAACCCCCAATAAAGAGATTAGCGGAGACCTGCCCCGGAACCTTCACTTAAGCACGCATATCCCAGGAAAACACTGAGGAACTCCTTGTCACTGTATATGAAAGACTTATGTGCCCGCTGGAGCTGTGAACCATAGAACCGGACAGGAATCATTATCCCGCCTTCGAATGGATCACCTTCCCATATACATGGACTCGTAGTAGGAGGCATATTTACCCGAACGAACGCGTTCCAGCCATGATCGATTGCCGAGATACCAGTCGATGGTCTTCTGAATGGCGTCGTCGAATGTATTATCCGGAGTCCAACCGAGTTCGTCCCTTATCTTTGTAGCATCCATGGCATATCTGCGGTCATGCCCTGGTCTGTCTTTGACAAAGCGGATCAGGGATTCCGGCTTATTCAAATGTTTGAGGATCGTTCTGACCACTTCCAAATTCGGCACGTCATACATGCTGCCGATATTGTAAACGTCCCCCGGTCTCCCGCTGCGAAGAACGGCATCAACCGCCTTGCAATGATCACGCACATGTATCCAGTCGCGGACATGCATCCCGTCGCCATACACGGGCAGTTCCTTGTCCTCCATCGCGTTTGCGATCATTAAGGGAATAAGCTTTTCAGGGAACTGATAAGGGCCGAAATTGTTTGAACAGCGTGTAACTACCGCATCTACTCCATGCGAATGAGCTGCGGCACGCACCATGAAATCCGCTCCAGCCTTGGTTGCAGCGTACGGGTTATTGGGGGCCAGGGGCGTGGTCTCGGAAAAACTCCCCTCCGGCCCAAGGCTTCCGTAAACTTCGTCCGTTGAGATCTGTACAAATCTTGCAACTCCGGATTCACGGGCGGCATCCAACAGGAGTTGTGTGCCTAGTATATTGGTCTTTATGAACACCTGCGGGCCGAAATGAAGGCTTCGGTCCACATGGCTCTCTGCGGCGAAATTAACCACGGCATCGAACGAGTGAGAGCTGAAGATCTTTCCTACATCCTCGGAACTGCTTATATCGCCCCTGAAAAACGCGTAACTGGGATTCTCGTCGATTCCTGCAAGGTTTTCCAGGTTCCCTGCGTAGGTCAATATATCCATGTTGACGATTTCAATATCCGGATATGCTTCCATCATGTAACGGATAAAATTGCTTCCAATAAACCCGGCTCCGCCTGTAACAAGAATCTTCATGGCTACTCCTCTATCCAACTGATTTTGCAACACCATTTGTTTTGCCTCCCACTGCGCAGTATGCTCAATCGGCCTTTAAAGAGCTCCCGGCTCCTTCAAATACTCATCCAGACTGTCGCTCCAGGATGGCATGGCCTCCCCTGTCCAGGAAAGATACCGGCTGTTGTCCAGCACTGAATAAGGGGGACGGGCGGCCGGCCGGTTGAATTCCTCCGATGTCACCGGTAACACTTCCGCCCCTGGCCTTATCCTTTCTGCGATGGCACAGGCAAATTCATGCCACGAACATGATCCGGAAGCCGTAACATGAACCGTTCCATTTCGGCCCGAGCGGACCAGTTTCACGATTGCACCGGACAGGTGCCCTGTATAAGTCGGCGCTGAAACCTGATCCTCCACAACACGCAATCGGCCGTCGCCTTCCCTCAATTTTCTCCCGATAGACTTTACAAAATTATTCCCGTTAACCCCGAAAAGCGACTGTGTACGAACTATCAGATACCGCCCGCTCAAAGCCCGGACAGCCTCTTCACCCTTCAACTTACTTTTCCCGTAGATACTAACAGGGTTTACAGGATCGTCTTCACAATATGGCTTCCCGGACAGACCATCAAAGACATAATCAGTGCTGATCTGCAATAACGGGATCCCTCGGAAATTACATACTGACGCGAGGTGCTCCACGGCCTCAGCATTTACCGCGAAAGCCTGATCTATTTCACGTTCTGCATCATCCACACGGGTATATGCAGCGCAATTTATCACCCAATCACCTTCCGGAACCCGGCTTTCCAATTGCTTGGAGTCGGTTATATCAAACTCCGGAAGATCAAGGGATATGGCTTCAATACCCTCAAACTTGCACGTCCTGACAAGATCCGTGCCCAGCATTCCATTTGCGCCCAATATCACGAGTTTCATGGCAGACACGATATACAGGGAATGCTGTATATGTCCAGATAGACATGCCGCTATGAGAAGAGAGTGAGCGGTTGACAACAGGCCGGATGGCGTCGATTACGCCTTCCAAATAGGCCGCCGACTTAACGGATGCAGAAATGATCAGACAAGACTCCCTCATGCCTCCAGCATCTGCTTCATTGCGTTGAACACGTCATTCATCTGCAGGGATTCCATGCCTCCGCCGGGGCACTTCAGCCGGACAACGCGTGAACCACGGGCGCCCCATCTGTCCGGATCTGTAGGGCCATACATTGCTACTACCGGAATATCAAGCGCCGCAGCCAGATGCGTTATTCCTGAATCATTGCCTATAAACGCCGAGCACAATGAAAGGACTCCTGCGAGGTCGGACAATGAGCAATTGCTCAATACAGGAATATCCGCGGCTTCGCGGCGCAGGCTTTCAGCCGCGGTTTCATCCGCCTCGCCGATAATAAAAAATGGCTCGCAGGATGTTTCAGCAGTAACACGCCGGGCCAGAGAGACAAACCGGCGTGTGGGCCAAACCTTTTTCAGGCTGCCGCTTCCAGGATGCATGGCGACTGCCCCGGGCGTTATCCCGGCTGATTCAAGAATTCCACGGCCCTGCCTTCGAAATGAAACATCCAAATCAAGCCTGGGGGCGGCGCCTGCGTTGTAGATCGCCAGGGATTCCAATGGTTTGAGCAGATGATCCACGGCATGTCCATCATCCACAATGGGAGAACCGTATATCACCATCCTGGCTCCCGCCAGCTCCAGGTTGTTCCGAACCGTGCCGTCCATGTCGTGCAGGTACGAAAATATTATATCGAATGACCTTATATATTCTATTTGCTCCGCTGGAAACACCGAACAAAGCGAAAAAAAACGCGCCATGCCGGCGTCATCCAGAGACCTGACGGAATCGGCCAGACCGCCTGCCTGAGCCAGCCGCGCAATATGCGGATATCCAAGAACCTCTATGTAAGCCTCTGGCCAATTATCGCGTACCGCGGTCAATGCCGGCAGGGTGAGAACAAAATCCCCTATCGCCCCGCCACGAAGAAAAAGAAATCGCGGGCGCTTATTGATCATGATCCTTCCTATGCGCTGTCCCTGGTTCGTGTAATTTCAACTGCAACACTTCTCGCAAACCGCAAAGCCCCCGGCTTGTCCACTGTAACCGTGGTTCTGTCTACCTTGGGATCGCGGAGACATATTTCAGCCACGCGCTCGGCAAGAGTTTCAATCAACTGATACTCGCTTTCCTCCACCATCCGCACTACATCCTTCTTTATGGATTTATAGTTGATCGTGTCTTCAATGCGATCGGTTTCATGAGCCTTGGATAAATCACACTCCAGCACGGCATTAATGATGATATCCTGCTTTTCCTGTCGCTCATCAGGATAAATTCCTATGATGCATCGCAACATGAGATCCCGAATGAATATTCTATCCATTAAACCCTCCATTTTCACTCAGGGCGACAGCCCCGGCAACTACCAGGCCTGCGGTCTTGAGGAATATTA
>SLRP01000014.1 GCA_007130845.1 Kiritimatiellia bacterium
CACGGCAATGTCCAACCCGTTCGCTGACCTGACCATGTCCTCACGAGCGCTTGCGAGTTGTACTTCGATCTGTAGGACATCCGACTTTACGGCAGTTCCGGCGTCTAATCTTTCTTCAGCCATGCGCAGGCTTTCTTCGAGACTTCGAATGGTTTCGCGGCGCACGTTAATCAGGGCCCGGGCCTGCAGTGCGCCGTAATAACCCCTGATCACATGGTATATCAGCTCGTTGCGGGCAACTGCCAACCAGTGGTCTTTGGCTTCCCCTCCGTAATTGGCCATAAGGCGATCCAGTGAGGTGCGGCCTCCGTCGAAAATACGGTACCGGATGCCCAGGCCCAGGCGAAGATTATCAGTGTCACCCGGATGGCGTGGATCAAATGCCGGGTCCGTGATATCAATGTCTCTCTGGTTAAGTTCCATCATGAACGCCTGGGCGGGGTTATCCGTGCGGGAATAATTTCCTGACGCGGTGACTCGCGGATACCATGCGGACTCCGCCTTCCTTATGGCCGCTTGTGCAATGTCCACGCGCCATACTGCAGCGCGCACTCCGGGGTTGTGTTCCAATGCCGCGCTTATGCATTCATCAAGCGTTGCGGCGTGTGAGGCGGGGGAAAAGCCTGCAAGAAAAAATATTATCAGAATAAGAACACAGGGAAGTGCCATTTGGCCGGTGAAACGCATGTATTCTGTGTCAGTCATTGAGGGAATGATGTGGTTGCAGCATGAAAACGGGTTGTTCATCGGTTATTATCCTTCCTGCTATCCTTTTCTCCTCTTCTGATACATTCCAGTATAGTCAGTGCTCGCGGGTCGTTAATAGCGTACCAGACCTCTTTTCCCCGGCGTTTCGCGCTGAGCAGGCCCACACGTTTCATTGCGTTAAGGTGTTGTGAAGTTACCGCTTGTGGAAGATCCAGCCTGGTCATGACTTCGAACACCGGCAAGCTTCTCTCCTGTTCCAGGGCTTCCACAATCCTGATCCTGTGCGGATGGGCCATGACCTTCAACATGTCCGCCACACGTTCTATAATCTCTACGGGTAAATCCGCCTTTCCCGTTCGTTTTTTTCTTTTCATGTAATGAAAATATAAAAATATATTAATATGTCAATATATAATCTGTAAAAAGTTTCTTCCCTTCTGGGCGGCGCTGGTGTTGTTGCAGGGTGTGTGAGGCAGCTTATTCCCTGCCGTATGATGGTGTTCTGCTCCGGCGGTCTTCACGAAGAGACCGTTCGGATCTGTCGCGTCGCTGCCGGTTTGTATCGTCCCTAACCTCGCGTCTCTCGGGACGCACCCTCATTAACTCCCTTTCTCCAGGATCCATGAATCTTCCGGCCATACGGGCTGCGCGTTCGTTGCCTGCCCGCTCTCGTATCCTGAGATAGTGCTGTGCCCTGGTTCTTTGTATTTCAGCATAAATACGGACTGATTGTTCCACGGCCCGCAGTATCTGTTCGTCGGTTGAATCCGCTGATGCCTTCAGATTCTGAATACGGTGCACTGCCTTGCGGTATTCAGATCGCAATGAAGCCATGACTTCGCGGTGTTCGCCTATGTCTCCGCGTGACAAACGTGCTTCTTGACGCTCGTTCTGTTGGGCGAAACGACCTGCAGGACGTTCTTTTTCGCGACCTCTCTCCATAGTTTGAGCCATTGCGGAATCGGCGGAAAACAACGCTGCCATACCTATTATTGCAATAATAATTTTCATGTCTGATTCTCCATTGTTAAGTAACGGCCACCAGCCGATCACTAATTGGTTGTTTGCATATATAACGTGAGTAATTGGGATTTATTGCAAGGCAGGCATAAATACAGTTTCGTGGGCAGGTCAGGGCTGTTGATAATCATGTATTGTCACGGGTTGTATTCATGCATGCTTTGGTATGGTGGTTTGTTGGGGGGATCTTGATAGGCAAAGTATGACTGCCTGCGGGTGTCTAGAGAACCTGCGGCTTATCCGAAATACAGGGGTTCACGTTGCGGTCAAATTGATCCGTAAGCATGCATGGCATGTTGATCAGATCTCTCATGCAATGAATCACGCTGTATGGAGCTGTTTTATCTACCACCAGAACGGCGGTTGTCTCTTGGGGCCGGTTTTCTTTCCGCGTTGCGCGCTGTGGCCGTGTTCAGGCTTGGAGAAAATGGAATGGGATTCCGGCTTTGCAAGTAATTTCCTGGCTGTTTCACGAATCGACAGCAGGTCGGATTTTTGCCGGCTGTTGTCCGATGTGTTGTCGAGAAGCCTGTCGCTGAATTCAATGATCAGATGCAGAAGTTTGTCTCTCTCCGGTTGCTGTGAATCACTGTTATAATCCGAGATTCTCAATATCTCCCCGGGATTGTAGTCAGGAGTGGCCATAAAGCATCCCATTGCAGTCTGAACTGGTTTGGTTTGGACTATGTGGGCAAAATGTATCCCAATGTCATGAATATGTAAATAAGGAAAAGCACCATGGGGGCCTAGGGGAAACCCTTATATGTTGTAGCGTAGAGACTTGCAAAGGAGGCCGGCAGAGGACTTCAGGTCCTCTGCCGGGTTTTTCGAGGAATTACCATCGATCTCCGCGCCGCCCGCTGAACCGGCGACTCCTGCGGTCTTCCCGAAAGTCCCGGGCTCCTCCAGCCCATACAGGGCGCAGGTCGTCATCGCGAAGTTTCATGGTGCGGCCGTCGGCAGTCACGGTCTTTGCGACATAGTGATCCTGTTCCAGTTTTTCGGTCCGGAAACCCTCTACCTCGATTGTTCTGCCGGTTTCGAGTTTGTCTACGAAGGATTCAACGGCGTATGCTGCCCCAAGATGAATATTGAGTAGGCGCCCTGTGTCGGCTCTCAGGTATAGATGCGTTCCTATGAAGGCATGTCCAGTGGTACGCTGGCATGGACCTGTCTCAATGCGTTCGAGCGTGCCGCTGACAGTAACAATTTCCGGTTTTATGACTTCATGTCCCATCCCTGTACTGGCGCCACGCCCACGTTGAGCTTCGACCACACCCGTTGCAAGCAGGATAAGACCGGTTGCTGCTAATATTGTTAATGAGTGTCTTTTCATGTTTTCGCCTTTCCTTTCAAATGCCGTCTTTTCTGTTCACTCTCCTGTCCATAGAACGGTTGAGTCTCTGTTTTATTGTTCCTGGTAAGAAAACTACGGGAGTGGAATAACGCAGTCCCCAGGCGAAAGGGGGGTAGTAAAGGTGCATGTGGGCAGCAAGGCTTCACATGCGGTTGGATACTTCAATGCATTTGTTGCCGTAAAGGCGCAACCCTTGATCAGCTTTCAAATTCATGTCAAGCGTTTGCGTATTTCCTGCTCGTATTCCGGGAAATAACGAGTGATCGTGGGAAGATCGAACGACGAAAAAATACTTGTGTTCGATTCCCTTTCGAGCAGAAATTCAAATGACTTTTCCAGAAGTGTCTCGGGCGTAACCTTGCCGCCTGATAGTTTCATGTAATAGTCATCGGAAACCGTCACACGGTGTGTCGTCGTGCCGCCGTCCTTAACGGTTACTTCGAAGGTTTGGTCATCGATTTTACTTACTTTGATCATAATCGGTTCCTTTTCGCTTTAGTCTCCGGTCGTTAATCTTCAAGGCCTATGGAAAACATGCCTTCCAGGTCGTGCCGGGAATAAACCCTGAACGCTATCAGTGTTTCAGACCTGGTTATTCCTTTTACCTTGAGCAAATGGTCGGTAACAAGGTCCTCCAGTTTTTCATTGTTCGAAGCGCGGATTATCGCCACAAGGTCATAACGCCCTGCCACTGAATACACTTCGGATACCGCCTTCATTTCAGCAAGTTCCTCCGCTACCTTGTGTACACGGTCGCGTTCAACATTAAGCAAAGCCATTGCTGTCACCATTATCCGGCCTCCTTTCAGGATAGTACAACTTACATCGATTCCCGTATCCGTCTGATCCGCTTCGCACGTCCGGTCTTATTGTCCGTTTCAATCAATACGCCTTCCATGCACACGTCATTGGTTGCGACATCGAACTTGGCGGGCATTCCTGTTAGAAACTTCCCAAGGACAGGGTCGAGGGATCTGCCAAGGACCGAATCCTTTGGGCCCGTCATTCCAACGTCGGTGATATAGGCCGTTCCTCCGGGTAGGATCGTCTCGTCAGATGTCTGCACATGCGTATGTGTGCCTACGACGGCCGTAACCCTTCCGTCTAGATAACGGCCTGTAACGATTTTCTCTGAAGTGGCTTCCGCATGGATATCTACTATGATGGTCCTGCACAGGTCATGATTATTTATTATCTCGTCCGCCTTTCGCAGGGGGCAGTCCTGTGGCGGCATGAACACTCGACCTATAAGGTTGAGCACGGCAACCTCGCCATGCCTGGTTTCCAGCTTAACAAAACCACTTCCAGGACAACCTGGCGGGAAGTTCGCGGGGCGTACAATGCGTTTTTCCCTGTCCAGATACGGTGCAAGATCCTTCTGGTCCCACGTATGATCCCCCATGGTAAGCGCATCTGCGCCCGCGGAAAAAAGTTCTTCGGCCAGTGATGGCGTCAATCCGCGCCCCCCAGCGGCATTCTCGGCGTTGGCTATAACAACGTCGGCCTTGTTATCGCCTCGCCATCTTGTGACGGCCCTGGCGAATGCGGTTCGCCCCGGCGATCCTACAATATCCCCAATGAATAATATCTTCATGTCGCGGTCCATAATGCCGGATATCCGTGGAAATAAAAACCCAATTCATGGATGATCGATCCATGAATTAATCCGTTTAGTGAGTGTAATCCTTCGTCAAGTATGTTACAGATCCTGTACAGGATGAGGAGAGGAGTATGTCATGAAAAAACTTAAGCTGGGCTCCAGTGGTGAAGAACTTTCCACGATAGGTTTGGGCACATGGGTTCATGGCGGCGGAGATTATGCATTCGGATGGGGCGCGCAGGATGACCGTGAATCGATAGCATCGATTAAAGCCGCGGTGGAGGTGGGGATCAACTGGATAGATACCGCTCCTGTATACGGCCTTGGACACTCGGAGGAAGTTCTTGGGCAGGCGCTGAAGGAATTGCCGGAACGGCCGTTCATTGCCACCAAGTGCGGCCTCAGATGGGATGACGCTACTCGAAAAACCTATTCTCTGCTGAAAGCGGACAGTATACGCGCCGAGTGCGAAGCAAGCCTGCGCCGGCTGGGCGTGGATGTAATAGACCTTTATCAGATTCACTGGCCCAAACCCGATGAAGAGATTGAAGAGGGATGGGGCGCGGTAGCGGACCTTGTCAAGGAAGGAAAGGTCCGGTTCGGAGGTGTTTCCAATTTTTCTGTTGACCAGATGAAACGCGCGCAGGAGATCCATCCTATCACATCCCTTCAGCCTCCCTACAGCATGCTGGAACGGAATGTGGAATCGGATATTCTGGATTTCTGCTCTCAACACGATATCGGCGTAATAGCGTACAGTCCGCTGCAGAAAGGCTTGTTGACCGGTAAGATCGACCACACATATGTAGAGGACATGGATGATGACGATCATCGCAAGGCGATGGACCCCAAATTCCGGGATCCCGAATTATCTAAAATTCTCGGCAAGGTTGAGAAACTGAAAGTTATTGCGGAGAGGCTTGGTTTAACAATGACACAACTGGCTGTGGCATGGGTGTTGCTGAGGCCGGAAATCACCGCCGCGATTGTCGGCGCCCGCCGTTCCGGACAGATACGTGATGTCGCCCCGGCGTCCGAAGTGAAATTGCCTGAAGAGTCCGTCGTTGAAATCGAGGAGGTTCTGTCAGAGGTTTAGGATCATTCACGTTTTCCAGGACTTCTGTAGTGGTGTGCTTGTGCTGTTACGGAAACACACGAGCTGTGTTTTGATGTGTGTCGACATTGGATGACCGGCAGGTGCGGTTTTAGACAGTAATCGTCAGGAAAATTTATTCTATAATGAGAAAGCCGTTATTGGTTATCGCAGTGGGCGGAAATTCGCTGATCACCGATTCTCAACACATGACGGTGCTGGATCAATACCGCGCTGCAGGGCAGACAAGCCGTCATATCGCCTCCCTGATTGATGACGGGTCCAATGTGGTGGTGACTCACGGCAATGGACCTCAGGTGGGCTTCATTTTAATGCGGTCTGAATTGGCCAAAGACATGTTGCATCAGGTTCCCCTGGAAAGCTGTGTTGCCGACACGCAGGGCGCCATCGGATACCAGATACAACAGACACTTGGCAACGAACTGCTGAAGCGGGGCATGAATAGGAGGCTTGCGACAGTTGTTACACAGGTCGTTGTTGACGGGAACGATCCCGCGTTCAAGAAGCCCTCAAAGCCTATAGGCCCGTTCTATTCAGAGGAAGACGCATGCCATCACGAAAAGACAGATGGCTGGACGGTAATGGATTTCGGGCGACGCGGATGGAGACGCGTTGTGCCGTCTCCTGAACCGCTTGAGATCGTGGAACAGGAAGCAATTCGTATTCTTCTTGAGAATGGTGTTATTGTAACAGCCGCGGGTGGAGGCGGGATTCCCGTTGTCCGGAATGAAATAGGAGAGCTTGAAGGCCGCGCTGCTGTTGTGGACAAGGATGCGAGTTCCTGTCTGCTGGCTGTTAATTTGGGAGCTGATACCTTTGTCATATCCACTGCCGTGGACAAGGTGATGCTTGATTTCGAGGGACCCGCTCAGAAGGCCATCGACCACATGACAGTTGAAGAAGCCGTGGGATACATGTCGGATGGGCACTTTGCATCTGGTAGCATGAAGCCCAAGATCAAGGCTGCTGTCGAATTTCTTAAGCGCGGAGGAAAAAGGGTTGTCATTACGCAACCGCACCTGCTTGAGGAAGCCATGGCGGGGGATAACGGAACTCATATTACACCTTGAACAACGATGCACATGACCGGGTATAGATGCATGAGCTGCGGTAATGCTTGGGGGGATGATTTGCAGGAATATGCCTGCCCCTCATGCGGAGGCAATCTTGATGTTACCTATGACTACGAACTGATCAGGAGTCTGCTCGAGCTTGAACCCCTGTTTGCATCCGGGCGCACTGATATATTCCGGTATTTGCCATTCCTGCCCGTTGCGGATACGGATTCTGCGCCGCTGCTCAAAGTCGGAGGCACACCGCTGTATCACGCGGTCCGGCTGGGTAAAGAGGCGGGGTTGAATATGGTTTATCTGAAGGATGATACCGGAAATCCGAGCAGTTCCTTCAAGGACCGCGCCAGCGCTATAGTTCTGGCCAGGGCCAGGGATACGGGGGCGCGTGTAATAGCCTGTGCCAGCACAGGTAATGCGGGCAGCTCCATGGCCTGCCTGGCCGCCGGCGTCGGCTTGCCGTGTGTGATATTCGTGCCTGAAAAGGCTCCCCCTGCAAAAATAGCCCAGCTGCTTATATACGGTGCCCGTGTTCTGGCTGTGCGCGGATCGTATGACGACGCAAGAGATCTATGCCTGAAAGTCTGCGGGGAGAAGGGATGGTTCAACCGGAATACGGGATTCAATCCATTTACACGCGAGGGGAAAAAAACTTGCAGCTACGAGATATGCGAACAACTGGAGTGGAATCCCCCGGATCGAGTTGTCGTTGCTGCAGGAGACGGAAACATCATCAGCGGTATCTGGAAGGGGATGAAAGATCTGCATGCTGCCGGCTTGATCGACCGTCTGCCGCGCATCGACGCGGCACAGGCCGTTGGAAGTTCCGCTATCAGCAAAACAGTTCACCGGCTGCGTGACAATGGATATGTTCCAGCCGGGGATGATTGGACCGGGGTGTCGGTGGAAAGAGTTGAGGCCGATACCTTGGCGGATTCGATTTCCGTAGACATGCCGGGCGACGGGCTGGCGGCTGTACGGGCTGTTATCGAATCAGAGGGATCGGCTGTCACCGTGTCAGACGAAGCCATTCTGGATGCCGTAAGAGAGCTGGCAGGTCTGACAGGAGTGTTTGCGGAACCGTCAGCCGCGGCTTCATGGGCCTGCTTAAAGCAAATGTCGAGTGAAAATATCGTGAAATCTGATGATAGGATTGTATGCCTGATTTCAGGAAACGGTCTAAAGGATTTTTCATCTGCGCGCAGAGTGGCGGGAAATCCAGAGGTTATCAACCCCTGCCCGCAAGATGCCTTTAATGCGGTTGCAAGGCTGGGATTGTGATGATTATGGAACCGGGTTTGTACATTGTGGGCACTCCCATAGGAAATCTTGGAGATATAACACAGAGGGCTTTGGAGATATTGCGTTCTGCGGATGTCATTCTGGCGGAGGATACGCGTCGTACCATGAAGCTGTTAAGCAGGTTTGATATTCATACCCGGCTTGTCAGTTGCCATGGCTTTAATGAAGCGCGCCGTTCAGCTCAGTTGCCGGATTGGATACGGAACGGACATGTGGTTGCTCTTGTTTCTGACTCGGGGATGCCGGGTGTTTCCGACCCCGGCTCCCGGATGGTGAAGGTGTGCAGAGAGGCGGGGCTTCATGTTACATCTATCCCCGGACCTTCTGCTGTGACGGCATCGGTTTCCCTTTCCGGCTTCGTCAACAAGGGTTTTGTTTTCGAGGGATATCTGCCCCAGAAGTCGGTTTCCCGCAGGCGGCGTCTGGAAGAACTTAAATTCGAGGCTAGAACCATCGTTATATTTGAGTCACCCCATCGGTTCATGAAGGTGCTTTCAGAGCTCGAGGAAATCATGCCGGAGCGCGAACTGTTCACGGGTCGGGAAATGACCAAGCAATTCGAACAATTAAACTGGGGTGTTCCGTCCGATATACGCAATGTTTACGAAGGCCGTTCAGTTCGAGGTGAATTTGTTATTGTGCTTGCTCCGCTGTCCGGCAAATCCGGGAGAAAATAAGTGTATAATTGGTTGATTTGTCCTCCAATTGACACGATTATGCGCTGGTGCTAATTTCTTTCATCAAGTCATGCGGATGCTGGGGGCTGTAATCGGGTCATGCAGTTGATATTCCATATCATCCTGGGGGCTGGTTTATTGCTGTGCATGCCGTCCGCCTGGGCGGAGTCGAGGCAGGCGGAACGGCCGGTAATTCTGAACATTACCGAGCGCAGAGAGGGATACATCCCGTCAGAGTTCGGTCGTGGGGCATTGTCCCGGCGCATGCCATTGTTCATGGATGAACTTGATGTTCCTGAAGCGCATATATTCGAAGCGCTGTGGAGACCTCCTGATGGGGGGATGCCTGCAGGTGTAGTTGTGTTATTTGAATATCGACAGCCACACGAGGAGGGGGTATCCAGAATGTTCGTTGAATACAACGAGGAAGTTTTTAAGGATCAGATTGCCAGGTTTGTATTGCCCGGCGAATCGGTAAGGCGTTCCGGACCGGTAACGGCATGGCGTCTAAGGATCATGCACTCCGGAAGAACCCTTGTCCAACATGTGGCCGAAACTTGGAGATAGGAGAAGAATGGCCCCTCCGGATAAGTTCACAGATGAACTAATGGTTGCGATTCACGAGGGCACAGCATATGTCCGTGTTTGCGACAGGGGTTCATTCAAGATAAGCAAGAACCTCAAGGACTTCGGAATATCGGCTATCGATGAAGGCGTTCGGCGCATTGTCGTTGATCTATCCGAATGCGTTGGAATGGACAGTACATTCATGGGAGTTCTTGCAGGCCTTGCTTTACGGCTGCGCAAGTTGCCCGATGGAGAATTGTATGTCGTAAACCTCTCCAGCCGAACCCGCGGCCTTCTTGCCACGCTTGGTCTTGACCAGTTGGTGAAACCCTGTATGACCATGGAAACTCCGGAAGAATTCAAACCCGTTCTGGAGGGGGTGTCGCGCATGCGCTCTGTGGAGAATTCAGGTGAGTCCAGGAGAGAAACCGCCGAGACGATGCTCGAAGCACATGAATGTCTTGTGGAAATTTCTCCGGACAACGTGCTCCGGTTCAAGGATGTATTGTCATTCCTTAGGGAAGATCTTAACAAGTCCGGGGAAAACACCAATGGGGATACATGAGTGCGGGATCAGCCGGTTTCTTCTTCTTGCTCGTCGTTGCTATTTCCCTCTCGGTGGTAACGGCATATCTTCTTCTGGCCAATCGCCGCCTCAGTGCTTCGAGCAATGCCTTGCGGCGTGAAAAGGAAGTGATTCTGGGGTTCATCCATGACGTGGGCGAGGTATTCGCAAGAGGGGACAAGGTGGACCTGGACCGTATGCTGCAACGAGTTCTTTTCTACTCTCTTCGCACCACCCACGCCGGATCCGGAGCAATTTATCTGGTTGAACCCGGCAGCGCTTTGTTCAAGGCGCGAGCTGTGTCGGGAATCTTTCCGCCGCTTTACGGGGAACTTTCATCCGGGTTCAGGAATGCGGTCAGCAAGTCCGACTACCTGAAGCGCATGGTATTGTCACAGTATGTTTCCAAAGGCGAGGGACTCATAGGGGAAGTCGCAGATTCCGGAATGCCGGTCCGCATTGAAGATGCGGAACTGGATCCGCGCATTCCCCGCTACGAAGACAAACTTCTAGCCGTCGAGTCAGTCATGCTGGTTCCCATGCGTTTTCTTCAGCAGGTAATAGGCGTCATAGCCGTTGTAAACCGGGTGGACAGGCTTCCTTTCAGTGAGACTGATATGAGCCTTCTGCAAGCCCTGGCGGATCAGGCTGCGGTATTCGTTCACTACGCGGGATTGAGCGAATCTCTGGATGAGAAAAGGCAGATCGATCATGATCTGAATGTGGCAAGGCGGATTCAGGCCGCACTGCTTCCTAAGACCGTCCCCAGTATTGAAGGGGTGGAGATGGGCGCGTTTAATTATCCGGCACACGAGATCGGTGGTGATTATTACGATTTCATACGTGTGGATGATAACCATCTGGGTCTGGCCATAGCCGATGTTTCCGGCAAGGGTGTCGTTGGAGCCATCATGATGTCAATTTGCCGCAGTGTTCTGCGGGCCCAGGCCCCTGGATCCATTAATCCTGCCGATACCCTTGTCGCCGTAAACCGAATAATGGACGAAGATATAGCCGAGGATATGTTTATCAGTATTCTTTATATGATCCTTGACATCAGAACCATGAAATTAACCGTGGCCAGAGCTGGTCATGAACGGCCGGCCCTGTGTCAGGCCGGGAAACGCGGTTTTACCATATTGGAATCTCCAGGCATCGCCATGGGCATAGCCGATACCGAGGCATTCGAGGACGCAATTAAACCGGCTTCCATTCATCTTAAGGCCGGTGATGTTGTGGTGGCCTACACGGATGGGGTTACCGAGGCAATGAACGCTAAGCGCGAAGAGTGGGGAATAGAAAACTTCCTGAATGCCGTTAGCGAATCGGCTCCGGATGGAGCCGGTAAAGTGCTTGACAGCGTTCAACAAAGACTTTTGCGATTCGTGGGTGAGATGGGACAGTATGACGATATGACCTTGCTTGCCCTGCGGGTCATGGAATAGACTCGATATATCAAATCATGGGCCGGACGTAATGGAAGCCATGGCCGGTTTATGGTGGTTGGTCTCAATCAAGGAGGGCGTCCATGACGCGGCCTGAAAATCCCGCGGCGGGTGAAGAGTATGTTACCCTTCACATACCGTCAAAATATGTATATCTTCGTACAGTTCGCCAGTTGATAACGGATGCATGCAATGAGGCGGGAATGAGCGAATTCAACACCGCTCAACTGGAGATGGCTGTGGATGAGTCCTGTTCGAATATAATAGAACACGGTTATGGGGGAGAATCGGAGGCAGGCAGCGGATTAGTAGAGTCGGGTATTCGCATCAACGTTGTTGAAGATGCAGGCAGGATTGTAGTGGAACTGTATGACCGCGGAACAGGTTTTGAATTCGAAGAGTTTCAGGTGTTGAACCCGGATGAATACCTGGAGGAAGGACATAATCGTGGACTTGGAATGTACATCATTAAAAGATTTATTGGTGAAATATCCTACGAGCAAAACGGGCCACGCGGTAATGTCCTGAAACTCGTTAAAAGAACATAACCCGGCTTTGAACTTCGCCGGTGTCCATGCTTGCGCATCAGAAATATTGCCCCAATCTTATTCATAAAAGGAAGTGCTGTTGGTTATGGGTAAACATAAGGAAAAGAAATCTAAAAAAGACTCGTCCGTGCCGGATAATGAAGAGGAATCGGCTGTTGATACACCTGGGTCTTCTCAAGAGGATAAGTCGGGCCCTGAAGAAGAAAAACATGAAGCTCGGCTTCTGCGGTTACAGGCCGATTTCGAAAACTTCCGAAAACGAATCAGCCGGGAACGCGATGAATGGTATCAGAATGCCAATGAGGAGCTTATTATCGCTTTGCTTCCCGTACTGGATCATTTTGAGATGGGTCTGCATACGGCCGAAAAACACAGGGTGGATCAGTCTGTCATTGACGGCTTTCGCATGGTGTACAGCCAGCTCGAACAGACGCTGTCCACGTTCCGGTTGGAGCCCATAGATGCGGACGGAAAGGACTTCGACCCGCATCAACACGAAGCCATAACCTATGTTCCATCGGAAGAGCACCCTGTTGACACTGTAATAGCTCAGACGCGAAGGGGTTATAAGCTGGGGGAGAAATTGATAAGGCCTGCGCAGGTTGTTGTTTCCAGCGGTTCGTCTGAGAAGGACTCTGCTGAGGAGCACGAGAAGTCGAATGTTAATGATGTTGAAACGGATGATTGATCAGATATGACAAAGAGAGATTATTACGAAGTACTTTCCGTGAACAAGAATGCGTCTGCCGAAGAGATAAAGAAGGCTTACCGTAAACTGGCGGTCCAGTATCATCCGGACAAGAATGCCGGCAACGTGGAAGCGGAGGAAAAGTTTAAGGAGATATGTGAAGCGTATGAAGTGCTCAGTGATCCCGAGAAGCGCGAAAGATACGACCGATTCGGCCATCAGGCATTTTCTCCTGGGCGCGGAGGCCAGGGCTTCGGTGGTTTCGAGGGCATAGATCTGGAGGAAGCTCTGCGAACCTTCATGGGGGCTTTCGGCGGAGGTGGAGGCAGCATCTTCGACGATTTCTTCGGTGGGGGCGGCCGGGGCTCGCGGAAATCGGCAGGCCGCGGTTCGGATCTGCGCTTCGATCTTGAGATAGACTTTGAAGAAGCGGTGTTCGGGTCGCAGCGCGAAATAGCATTCGGTGTTCTGGATGAATGCACTGCGTGTTCCGGATCCGGGGCTGCAAAAGGTTCCGGGAGGGAAACATGCCGATCTTGCAACGGATCGGGAATGATGGTGACATCCAACGGCTTCTTTCATGTTAGACAAACATGCGATGTATGCGGGGGCGGAGGTGAAGTAGTTCGCGATCCCTGCAAGGAATGCCGTGGAGCAGGTCGTGTTAAAACGCGTCGAACCCTAACGCTCAAGATACCTGCGGGGGTTGAAACCGGATCTCGATTGCGCGTGTCGGGCAAGGGAGAGGGCGGCCTTCGCGGTGGTTCGACCGGGGATCTGTATGTTGTCCTGCATGTACGTCCTCACGAGATATTTCAGAGGAGGGATGAAGATATCTACTGCCGTGTTCCTATACCGTATCCGGTAGCCGCTCTTGGAGGAGAAATCGAGGTGCCCACGATACACGGTTATGCAAAATTGAAGATTCCGCCCGGAACGGAAAGCGGAAAGGTTTTCCGTCTTCGAAACAAGGGTGTCTCAGGGATAGGCAATTTCCGGCCAGGAGACCAGCATGTTGAGGTGGTCGTTGAAGTGCCTCCTAAATTGAGTGGGCGCCGCAAGCGCGCACTTCAGGAGTTCGCGGACACCATTGGAGAAGATGATCATCCCCGGCTAAAGGCCCTTAAGAAAAAGACGGATGAATTCTATAGTCGCAAGGAGGCGTTGGAACGGGACCGGGTGTGATCCCCAAATTATGTGTTGTTTCAAAGGTATGGCAGTGCGTTCGCATTCGCAATTGTGCATCACATACATCCCAACCCCGGCAGGCTGCCTTGATTGCCCCTGCTGGAAAGGCGGAAAAGTTGATGAGATGCTTTGTTGAACCTTCGGAGTTGGCGCGCGACGAATTGGATCTGCCAGCTGAAGAGGCGCATCACCTTGTCCATGTCCTGCGTGCCCGTGAAGGGCAGTCAATCGTGCTGTGTGACGGGGCGGGAGGTCTTGCGGATGCAAGACTCGTCCGAATAGAAAGGAATCGGGTGAAGGCTAGGGTGATAAGCCGGAGGGAAACATCCCGGCCATACCCACGGGTAAGCCTTTTTCAGGGAATGGTGCGCGGACAGAAGATGGACTGGATAATTCAGAAATCCACCGAACTGGGAGCCTCTGAATTGCGTCCAGTCGAATCCTCACAAGCCGTGGCCCGCTTGCCGGATGCACGTAAGACAGGGCGGATGGAACGGTGGCGGAAAATAGCTCTCAACGCAGCCAGGCAATGCGGAGCAGGTTGGATTCCAGACATATACCCGGCTGAAAGTATGGCCTCCGCCATTAAGGACGCTGGTCCTTATTCCTTGCTGTTGTTATGCGATCCAGAGGAAAAAAGCAGGCACATTTCGCAGTTGTTTAGGCCGAATGCGGGCGGTCAAATCTCGAGGATAGGCGTTATTATAGGTCCGGAAGGTGATTTCAGTCCCGATGAGAAGGAAACCGCGACGCGAGCCGGAGCGGTTTCTGTAAACCTCGGACCGATGACCCTTCGGGCAGAAACAGCCGCGCTATTTGTTCTTAGCGCCATACATTATGAGTTCGGATGCAATTCCGTTCATTGACTTTGCAGTCAAATATGGATAGATTGCGGCTCATAATGACATAGTAGCGGGGCCGATCGAATAATCCGTTGCCGCAAGGAGAATAAACATGAAGTGCATTATGACCATCCTGATGATACCATTTCTGGTGTTTATCATTCTATCCTCAGGCTGCAGAACGGCTCCGGTATATGATCATACCACAGAGAGGAATGTGGAACGAGCCGACCATCAACTCGCCGTGAATGTGTTGAACCGTCTTAGAGACGACGATATAACCGGTCGACATACATTCAGCGCCACCGCGGAGAACGGGGTGGTCACGGTATACGGCTCCGTGCCTGATCAGTCGGTTAGAATGCGGGTCAAGGGAGTGGTGGAGGGAACACCCGGTGTAGAGTCAATGGTGGACCGTTTACATCCCCAGCGCTGAAAGTAAATGCGTTGCACATGCGGCTGCCCGTGTTTATCAAGTAGACCACATTGCGAGGACGCATATGCCTATCAAGTCTGGTTTCATCGATAAGTTGATTGCAAGGCTGGATCGCCTTGATCCCGGTAGTCTTCAGACCCACTTTCTACGCCTGGCAGGAGAGAAAGGGCTTCTGGAGACGATTTTCCATGCGATACAGGAAGGGGTGGTAGTGCTGGATGACAACCAGTGCATAATCTATGCGAACCGGGCAGCGGGAAGATTACTGGGTTTTAATGTTGAATCCGCTGAAAATCAATCCATCACACGGTATCTGCGCGAGATAAACTGGGACCTGCTGTTGAATCTAGACGAGGGTGAATGGTCACGCCTGGTGAGCCGTGAGATAGAGATTTCATATCCGGAACACCGATTTATTGATTTCTATGTTGTTCCTTTGTCCCTGGTCAACGAAGGAGAAGAGGGTGCCGTTTTGATAATGAGGGATGTGACGCGTGAGCGTGAAAATCAGGAACAGACATTGGAATCGGAGCGGCTGCAGGCGGTTACCCTGCTGGCCGCGGGCGTAGCGCATGAAATCGGAAATCCGTTGAACTCCCTGAATATACATCTGCAGTTGCTTGAACGCGAATTGAAGCAAATGACCGACAAGGATTGTTCATCCCTTGCGGAGCTGGTAGATATCTCCAAGCAGGAAGTAGCCCGGCTTGACAAGATTATACATCAGTTCCTGCGGGCAGTTCGCCCCACTCTTCCGCAATTCGAGACATCCAGCATAAATGAATTGCTGAGTGAGGCGGTGGGATTCATGAAGCATGAGATCGAAAATAGAGGCGTTTGGATAGAAACGAAATGCGCGGATGATATTCCCGCCGTGAAGGTCGACCGCGCCCAGATTAAACAGGCTTTCTACAACCTTATAAAGAACGCTGTTGATGCAATGCCCGACGGGGGAATGCTGCGCATATCGGCTTATTTGAAGGATCAGTTTGTGGTGATAGCATTCAAGGACACCGGGTCTGGCATAAAACCCGAGGAGCTGGGGCGTATATTCGAGCCGTATCACACTACGAAGTCCAAGGGCTCGGGCCTTGGGTTGATGATTGTTCAAAGAATCGTCCGGGAACACGGCGGAGAAATGGAGGTGGACAGCCGGCCCGATGAAGGTACAACCTTTATGGTGTATCTGCCCAGCAAGGAACGCAGAATTCGTTTGCTTAAGGCGCACCGCGGCGGCAATGACGACGAGACGCCGGAAGATTCATCATGAAAAAAAGCAGAGTTCTGATAGTAGACGACGAAAAGAGCACAAGGGAAGGATTGGCCCGCGCATTGCGGCGCAATTACGAGGTTATACTCGCTGAAAACGCCGAGCGGGCTTTAGAGGTTATCGCGGAAAATCCGGTTGATATCGTGCTTGCGGACCTGCGTATGCCCGGAATGGACGGATTAACACTCCTTCAACGAATTCTTGCAAGATCGCCGCGGCCGGTATGCATACTCCTTACTGCTTACGGAAGCATCGAAACCGCTGTAGAAGCCATGAAACGCGGCGCATACGATTTTCTTACGAAACCGGTCAATCTGGACGAACTCGATCTGCTTCTAAAACGCGCGTTGCGTGCAAGGGAAATGGAGGCGGAAAACCGCCGACTGCGCGAGCAACTGGACGTTAAATTCGGCATGGAAAATATGATAGGCGAATCACCTCCAATGCGGGAGGTTGTAGAGACCGTGCGCCAGGTTGCTCCCTCTCGCGCGACTGTGCTCATTCAAGGTGAAAGCGGAACGGGAAAGGAATTGGTGGCACACGCGATACACCGCTTAAGCCCAAGGAGAGACGGGCCTTTCATAGCCGTTCACTGCGCATCTCTTTCGCCCACTCTGCTTGAAAGCGAGCTGTTCGGCCATGAGCGCGGTGCCTTTACGGGAGCTGTCGAACGTCGGCCGGGCCGTTTTGAACTTGCCGACGGCGGGAGCATATTCCTGGACGAGATCGGCGAGATAGATTCCGGCGTGCAGGTTAAAATCCTGCGCGTACTTGAGGAACGCCGATTTGAACGGGTGGGAGGGCGTGAGACCATCGAATCGGACACACGTCTCATTGCCGCCACTAACAGGGATCTGCGTCAATTGGTCAAAGAGAAGAAATTCCGTGATGATCTCTTTTACAGGCTTCATGTAGTCGTCATCAATCTTCCTCCACTCCGCGACAGACTCGAGGATATACCGCTTCTGGCTCACAGCTTCATGAGGGAGTTCGCAGAAGATAACGGAAAGCAGATAGACGGTATGACCTCGGATGCCATGGATATTCTGATGAATTATCGCTGGCCCGGAAATATCCGGGAGCTCAAGAATGTGATTGAACGGATGGTTGTAATGTCGCGTAATGACAAACTTACCGTTCGGGATATTCCTCCGTCCATACGTGAAGAATCCGGAGATGCATCCCTTGAACGGCCGGCGCGTGAGTTGTCGCTTGAGGATGCGGAACGGCAGCATATTCTCCAGGCGCTGGAGGCGCATGGAAATAACCGCACCAAAGCCGCAATGCAGCTTGGGATCAGCCGCCGCACCCTGCACCGAAAGCTCAAACAATACGGAATCAAGTGAGATGAACATGCTTTTATTCGTTGCGGAAATGCGGTTTCGAAGCGTATTATCCCGTTCTTGATTGTTGACAACCGTTAATCGCAATGCTGGTGGACACCCTGCAGATAATCCGGACTGGGGTATATGGCAAAACCTTTTGAATCACGAATCCAGGATCTGGTCTATAATGTGGACGCCGGTGTAGGTCACCGAATCATCAAGGGAGTGGCCTTCTTCCTGGTTCTTTTCGTCCTCATGGTTGTCTATACAGCCACCCAGTTCAAGGGGCTTGATGATCCATTGGCCATGGACCAGGCGCAATTGGGGCGGAACCTTATGGAACACGGACGCCTCATTACTCAGAATGTGCGTCCTGCAAGCATGTGGTATCTCATGGAAAAGTCGCCTCATGGTGATCACATGATCAATGCTCACCCAGATATTATGCATCCTCCGGTATATCCGGCATTGCTTGCCGGATGGTTCTGGATTACCAGGGCGGGATTCTCGCCCGACCTCGACTTCGGCCAGGTCTTTCCTGCAGAGTATAACATCGTAGCGCTCAACCACATCTTCACACTGTTGACCGCGCTTATGTTGTTTCTCATAGCGCGCAGGATGTTTGATGGGCGGGTCGCCCTGCTGGGGGTGATCCTCTTTTTCCTTAGCGATTCGGTATGGGCCGACAGCCTCTCCGGTACCGGGCTGTCAGTGGTGACATTCTGGGCAACAGCGGCGTTCTACTATGCCTTGATAACCGTTACGAATATAAGAGAGCGTGAGGGGTATCGCAGTTGGGTCGTTCCCATGGCGGTATCGCTGGTCTTATGCGTTCTCGCCTTTCTGACAAGATACGGAGCGGTTGTCCTGGTGCCCGGTCTTGCATTGTTTTACGGATTCAGTCTGGGCCGCAAGGGTTGGATTTGGGCGTCACTCTTTATAGTGGCCTTTCTGATTGGGGTCGCGCCATGGTTGGCGCGTAACCAGGCTGTAAGCGGAGGCCTCCTGGGATTGGCGCCATATACTGCGTTGAACGACACACCGGCATACGAAGCGGATACATTTGAAAGATCTCTGCACCCCCGGGTTGATCTGAGAACCGTATGGGTCTCATTGCGTTCCAAATTCATGGTCAATTCGGGAAAATATTATGCCGAAAATATACGATTGCTGGGAGACGGCCTCCTGACGGCGTTTTTCCTTACCACCTTTTTCTTCCGGTTTGCAAGGCAGCAGGTGCACGTCTTCAGATGGGCAATGGCCTTTTCCATTCTGATTCTGATCTTCATTGCAGGATTCTTCGGAAGCAACACCATTAAACTGATGAATATGTTCTGGCCCATGGTGATATTGTATGGCGCCGCGTTCTTCATGATACTTTTGGATCGACTTCAACTAAGGGCCCGCATTCTTAACATCGGAGTATCTGCCGCAATGGTTATGTTGTCTGCCTTGCCGATACTGTTCACTTTGATGCCTCCTCGGGCGAATATTCCGTATCCGCCTTATTTGCCGGTTTTCATTACACAAGTATCAAACATGCTGGAGCCGCAAGAATTGATGAGCACGGATATGCCTTGGGCGACAGCGTGGTATGGAAACAGGAATTCCCTGCATGTGCCTCATACTCTCGATGAATTCTACGAAATCAATGATTTCATCAGGCCTGTCAGGGCAATGTACTTTACGCAGGTCTCACGGAATCAGCCGTATTTGCGGGTGTTGCGCACGGGACGCTACAGCTCGTGGTATATGATACACCAGGGACAGATTCCTGACGGGTTCCCCCTTACGCAGGGTTTTACATTGCCAAGAGGTCAGTTGGATCAGATTTTCCTTTCTGATCGACAGCGTTGGTAATCGGGATATTCCCTCAACGCGGCACAGGCGCTTCAATACCGGGCCTTTCTTCCAGAAGATTCCTGAGATCCCTGTTCTCCTCCTTCAGGGTTCTTATATCTTCTCGCAGGGATTCCAGCTCTTCAATTTCCGCGGAAAGATCCTCAAGGGCAAGCTCCGCCTCTCTAGCCCGTTCGCGGCGATACAGGTTCTCTTCCATGAGCGCTCGTATGCGCGCCTCAAACCTCACACGCTCACTTTCCCATTCATACTTGTCCCGTGCCCACCAGTGCCAATCGTCATGGCCTGTCTTTTCGCTTATGTACTGTAATTGATCCTCGCAATGTTCAAGACGGAACTCTACGAAATCGACTTCCCATTCGGGAAATCGCTCGCGAAGATCCCGGTACAATTCCTTTGCCGACAGGTAATAAAAAACAGCTCTGCTCCAGTTTTCCTCCTCACTTGCACGGTTTGCACTCTCGAGGTGATTGTGCGCGGAGGAGGCAAGCTTCTCAGGTTCGGCTTGATTATGATCGCCGTAATCAGCGGTAGCCGCCGACAGCGCCACACATAAGACCAAGGCGCCCTGGACGGGAAAACGGTTTCTTCTGAAATAAGTCATGGCTTCATCCGTCAAAATGACACTAACGGATGTTTGCCTGCCTGTCACGGAGCGATTCGGGATATTCTCCTTTACCATGGCAGTAATATATTCTTATAGCGTCGGGCCCACTTCTTTAGCATAGTAGCGGCATGAGTTGGTTTTCATATTCCCGGTTCGGATTTTTGATTATACGTCCGAAGTTGAAATGCCGGAGTTTCCTTCCAATATTTGGCATGAAACAAGGGCGCAATGGAGGGTTTGTTCTGGTTCTGGTTCTGGTTCTCATGGCGGCATTATCCTTCATGATCGTACGGGCCCAGGTCAGCGCTCGAACAACATTGAATGCGGAGGAGTCACATCTGCTGAATGAAAGGCTCCGACACATACTTACCGGATCAGTGCTTAATTCCCTTCGCGAGCTGGCCAATGACGAAAATACTTCAGTAGACCATTTGGGTGAAAAATGGGCCGTCCCAAGACAGTACGAACTTCCGGATGAAACCCGGGTTGTCGTGCGTGTAATTGATGTCAATCGCTTTTTCGACATGAATAATATGTATCTAATGGCCACCGAGTCGCCTGCTTTATCCCCGGAACGCGTCTTGGCTAACATAATGACTTTGTGCGGAGATTTGGCTCCGCAAGAACGAGTTGATGCATTGAAGGAATGGGTGGATCCGGAGCACCCAGGCACTCGTGAAGAAAGGTACTACATGGAGCAGGAGCCGCCTTATCGACCTTCGCGTACATGGCTCGCCTCATGGCGGGAAATCCTGCTTGTTCAGGGTTTCGATCCGGTCTACTTCGAACGTTCGCCGGAAGATCGGATGCCGGGCGACCTTAATGCCGATATCATCGACCAGGTTTCTATTCTTCCAGTCAGACGAACCAGGCCGATTCCTGTAAATATCAATACTGCTTCCCGTGAAGTAATGCTCGGGATACTTGGCTATGAGCGGGAACCCATGGTGAGATATATCATTGAGAGCCGGGAGGAGATTCCTTTCCGAAGTGTGGAAGATCTGTCTGCAATCGCAGGGATGGATGTTCTGCGCGATGTGCGTGCTTATCTTGATGTTCGCAGTGAATTCTATACGGTGGAGGCTAGAGCTTATTCTGCCGTGGTTACTTCAAGCGTAATGGCCCTGGCGCGCCGGGGCGCCGATGGGACAATTCAGGTCTTGAGATGGGTGTATTAGAATTATGAGAGTCCCGTGTAAAATATGTTATGGCGTGGATTATTCCGAAGGTTTAGCGGTGGTGGTGAAGTCGACCCGCCATGGAAAAACACTCAAGCACGAAACGGTTTTTGCAGGATATCCTGGTGAAGGGATCCCAGTGTCACAGGATATCCGGAAAGATGTAGAAGAAAACCGGGCTGCGATATCCGCATCCATGCCGGTGCGGGACAGCACTACGCGATGGTTGGAAACACCGTTTGCATCAGTGCAGAAAGCGCAAAAGGTTCTTCCTTCCATCCTTGATGTGCAGCTTCCCTTTCCTCTGGAGGAATGCGTTTTCGGATTCCCTTGTGTTCAGTCACCTTCCGGCAGGAACGTCCGCGCGCTTTCAGTAACAAGCCGGATTTCAGATGTCGAAAAACGCGTTGACCAGTTAAAAACGGCAGGTTTGGACCCTGTAATTCTTGACCACGAGGGCCTTTCACTTTGGACACAGGGCTTGGCCGATATCCCCGCAGAAACGGGAATCATGCGTATTATTGCTTATGCCGGGTTCGATAGAACAGTTCTTGTTATCGGACGGGGCGATGAATATATCGGATCCTACAGCAGTCGTAACAGCTTGCGATCCGGCCGGGATGCCTCCGGCGGGGAAACAAGCGCAATGAAGGATGACTCGGAAATCATTTCCCGAATACGCCGTGTATTGCGCACCCATGTCTCGGAATCAGGCTCGGATCGCATCGACTGGATTTGGTCTGGGCCATGCGCAGGCAATAAGGCGGTTATAAACCGCCTTCAAGAACGAATGGAAACACTGGCCGCCATTAATTTCCGTTCTGCCCGTGATCCGGATACATTTCTGGCCCGTGCCTTGTCCTCACGGACGCTGGCGGACGGTCCTGTCAGATGGAACTTCCGAACGGGAGACATTGCGCATTCCCGGTTGAGGGATTGGGAACGAACGCGTCACACACGTATAGCTGCTACCTATCTTGTTGCAGGAGTGCTCCTGTGTGTCATGAACTTGGGATGGCAGTACATGCTTCATTACAGGGACGAGCAAGCGCAGTCCATGTTGATGGAAAGGGCGCGTGCCCTGGCGCACCCCGCTCCGGTTCCCCCTGGACAGGAAAGGCTGATAGCTGAACGCGCAGTCGGTGAACATGCCGAATTGTATTCTCCGTTTCGTAATGCCATGGATGCTCCATTGACGGGAATGCTGAATCAGGTGTTGCATCTGGCACTGGCCGGCGGCCTTTCCATGGAATCCTTGTCTTTACGCGAAGACTATCTGCTCATACAGGGCTCAACTGATGATTGGAACAGGATAGATCAAGTGGCCGAAAGATTGAGAGAAGAAGGCTGGCAGATTTCAGTGGACCGCCAGGACGCTCTTGCGGATGAAAGGGTAAGATTCAGGATCACGGCAGGAGACAGGCAATGAAGGGGAAACTGAACTTAACCGGCATGCGACTACTGTGGGTCATGGCCGTCACGACGCTTGTTTTGGGCGTGGGGCTGACAATTAATTCCATTAGAATCACGCCGGAGTATTCCAGATGGATTTCCCGCAAGATGGACGATCTTGCGCAACTCGAAAATATGTACCGATCACTCGAAACTTATCGACGCGCGGCTGCTGCATTCTGTGAACTTGAAGACAGAAAACCGGTGGAATTGTCTGATACAATCAGGCGGATTATGCCGGGAGTATCATCGGATATAAGACAACGGGAAACACGTCCTGCGGCCAAAGACTGGACGGTCATGCGCATGGAGGTTGAATTGGACGAGGCGCCGCTGGAAGGCTTGGGAGAGTTTCTGTACTACGTTGAGTCGTCCCGCCCGCCATGGCGCCTGGTGGAATGTAACCTTGTGGCATCCGACCGGGGTCCCGGATATGCCAGGGCAACATTGATCTTGGAAGGTCTTGAAAAACGGTGAAACACACGTTCGCAGGGGTTGAGAGCCTGGGAATAAATGTTATTGTACCGGTTCCAAAAATCGGGAGTCATCGTTTATAGAAGGGACAAGTTGCCGGAATTCAGGCCTATTTCTGATGACATCAAACCGGTTGTCTTGGCGCGCCATATTCCGTGCCGCATCACCTCCCGCCTCTATTGCGCGCCGTAAAGACCGGATCGCATCCGTGTGTTTGTCTAGTGCTGTCTGAAGAGCGGCCATCTCCAGCCATATATTGTGATCGCGCGGTTCTAGTTCCAGGTACCTGCGGAGTGCTGTTTCCAGCATATCAAGTCTGCCGGCATCCGCGGCGAGCTGCCCTATATGCAGAAATGCCTGGGCAGGCAGACGATCATTGCTGAGAAGATTCATGGTGTGTTGCTCAAACCTGCCGTGTAATTGCAGTTGATGATAAATGCCGGCAAGTTCCAGAGCGGTGTTAAGGTCCATTTGCCCTGTATCTCGCAGCCTTTCCAGTTCGAGCCTTCGTCTGTCCAGTTGTTCGGAATTACGCACCCTTTCAAGAAACTGTTTACCTTGAATATTACCCGGATCTTTTTCGAGCAGGCCGGTAATTGTTTCAGCAGCATCAGAGTATCGTCTGTTTCTCATGTACATATCCGCCAGACGGATTGACGTTTCAGGGCTCAGGGGGTAAAGCTCAATGGCTTGCTTGAAGGCATATTCGGCTTCATCAAACATTTCCCTGTAATCGTATATTCCGGCAATGGCGCTTCGAAGTTTTGAAAAGCTTTTCCGTGCGACGATATCCCGGATGAATCGGGGGTCATTCAATAATCGGGCAGTATACCAGTCCCAGAATTCGCGGTCGTTCTTTACCATTTCGGAAGTTATTTCCACGGGTTCGGAGTTAAGTTTAAGAATGAGGCCGTGAGGCTCCAGATAAGGAAGCATCCATGGAATAACATAGCTTTCCTCGACGTAAAACTGATGTCTGTGCCTGTTGTTTTCAAATATTTCGCGGGAAAGGATGTTGTTGATCATCATCACTCCCCGTATTCCGCGGACGTGAATACGCCCGTCCTCCTGTATGGTTAATTCGGATCCATGCGGAATCCGCCCCGCCTGTACCTGTTCGACATATTGACGAAACGCCATGTTGCTGTCCTGTCGGGAGGGTATCCATATCTCATCCCCATACAGATCACGCATTACAGCCATATATGTGTTGTCCGCCAGTGCGTTCTGAGTGATAAGGTAAATGTCCTGGCGGCAACGGGCGGAAAATATCATATAGGTTGGCACGAATCTGCCAGGGTCGGTCCCTCCGAACAGGATTGCTCCGCGCTCCATTTCAGGGGGATATTCAGGGTTGGGCAGCGACCGTTCTGTAGGATCCAACTCCTCCAATATGGCCTTTGATCCCCTCAGCTGCCAGTGACCGAATTGCCATCCGAAATCGTGGCCGCGCTGTTCAGCTCCTCCTATTATTTTGACCTGCTCTTCATTGTGGAAATTTTGATATAGAATGCTGAGTGGAAGCGTTGCTGCAAGCCCCATGCCGATATACAGGGAAAACCTTGTCCGACCCAGCCACCTATCCAGCAGGAAAAGGCCGAATGCAATGCTGTAGCCCAGCCATACGGCATATAGCGCATGAGACGGTATGAAAAAACGCCGCTGAATGAACAGTGTCTGGATATCCAGGTCGGGGTTAAGAAACATTATCAGCATCACGCTTACAAAGAAATATGCGGTAAGCATGGTGAATAGCCATGCCCTTGCGCTTCTATGAATCCGCCTTAGGAAAAAAAACGGCAGGACTGCCATCAAAATTGAGGGGAGGGTGAACTGACCTCTCAGGCTTATGAAATACGCGCGGACCTGTTCCAGGAAATTGCCTGGATCGGAAAATGGGTTTGCTGGAACTATGCGTTCGTACTGTCCGCGCGTCAAAGTGCGTATGAACCCTTCCCATGTACGTGTGTTACCCCAGTTGTGCGGAGGGTTCTGCTCCGATGCCAGCGGCATGTATAGATAGAACGAAATTCCCAATAGTCCGAACAGGGCAATAAGCCCGAGTTTCCTCCATTCCGTGAATATCCTGCGCTCAATGAAATACAACCCTGCAGGAACCAGCAGAAAGAATAATCCAAGAAAGTAATACAGGTTTTGAGTAAAATGCGCGGGTTCTCCAGGGCCCGTAGTCAAGCTCCATGCTTGATAAATAAAAATACCTGCTGTGAGTACGCATATTATGACTGACCCGTCCCTGAAAAGTCTGAGATCCCGCAGCGCGGCTGCCAGAAGAAGGGCCGGTGCTACAAATAGAATCGTGTGATGATTGGTAAGGGCAAGTCCGAACATGTATGCAATAACGAACAGAATATATCTTTCTCCCGGACGGGACATCCATCGATAAATCAACATGAGAATAATCATGAGGAAAAATGCGTTAAGAGCATAGACTTCCACTATGACCGCCTGCGACCATAGCACTGGGCTGAATGCCAGTGTTAGACCGGCCGTTACACCCGCTGTCCAGTACATCAAGTTTTCACCTGCAGACCCCCGGTGTAGCGCTTCGCGCTTGATGCCGCGCATGATGTCTGCTGCGGACCTGATGACAAGCAGAGCCAATATTGCACAGGCAAGCGATGCGAATACGGCCGACATAAGCCCTACCGCCCAGGCTGGATTGGGATATCCATGATATTCTATTCCTTGAAATAGCCATTGGAAAAGCCATGCAAGCAGGGTCCATGTGGGATACCCGGGAGGATGCGGTACTCCCATGTGATCGGCCGCAACGGTCAGTTCTCCGGAATCCTCGAGTGTGACAGTCGGTGCAAGCGTGTAAAGGTACAGGGAAAAGGAAATTATCAGCACAGTCCAGAATGCTGCCCAGTCGACTTTTCGGAAAAATGCACCGGTCTGGAGATCGAAAAAAGATTTCCGGTTCTGTTCTGAATTGAGACTGTTGGCGCCCGGGTCGGATATTTTTTTATTCATATGGATTGAACATGCGCCGCCGTCCGCTCACCGAAAGTATCAAGCCTGCATGCAGGCCGTTGGATAATTCCCGGAACGTCCCAGGCGATTAATTTGACGATTTAAATGTTCGTGCCGTGGTCTAGTACAGGATCACCTGTGCGGAATAAGCTAAGTCGTTGCCGTTGCACCGTCAAGCTGATCAGCTCAACAAAAGGACGGTAATTACGGTCAATCCATATAACGCGATATCAATAATCAGAGGAATGTCCGTCATCAGAATTTTCTCCGGGCGTTCCCCCTGTTCATGACGATATACCAGGTTCAGGTACCGGAATATTCCGAAAATGACAAAGGGTATTGTTAACGCCAGCTTGGTAGTGCCGAATTTCTCAACCGTATCAGGCCATAATGTGTAAATTGCATAGGAAACGATGGTTGCTGCGCTGATAATGCCAATCAAAATATCCAGCAGGCGGATCTCGTAATTGAGCATACTCGCCCTCGTCACTGTCGCTCCATCACCAAGCCCGGTCTTTTCACTACGCCTTTTGCATAACGCCAGAAACAGCGCGAGAAGCAAGGCACATAGCAGCAGCCATGGAGATATTGCAACGCCAATTACGAGCGCTCCTGCCATGGCCCTCAATACGAATCCTCCCGCGATTATGAAAACATCGACAAAGGCGATTTTCTTCAGGCCCGATGTGTAGGCGACCTGGAGGGCCGTATATCCGGCCAAGGCGGTGAAGAAGGGTGGTGAGAGCATCC
The DNA here is from genome assembly GCA_007130845.1 of Kiritimatiellia bacterium. Lineage (GTDB taxonomy): Bacteria > Verrucomicrobiota > Kiritimatiellia > SLAD01 > SLAD01 > SLRP01. The sequence goes on from SLRP01000014.1 coordinate 27,038, forward strand.
ATCCTGCGGATAGACCTGCGGCGACCAGTATCAGGGACATGATCAGTGCCGTTCTTATTGTGATTTCTCCGGATGCAACCGGACGAAGGCGTTTGACCGGATGAAGCCTGTCGCTTTCCCGGTCCATGACGTCGTTGAGGAGGTATATTCCGCTGGAAACAAGGCAGAATAACAAGGCAGCCGGAATCACCAGAACAATGTGTGATACAGTTATATTTTCGCCTGGATCACCAAGTGCAAAAATAAATGCGGCGAACACCACTGCATTCTTTGTCCATTGAGGCACACGCAATGCGCGCGCCGTCAGGTTAAACCGCTCGTATATGAATTTGTGCTCCGTCATCCTGCAACACTCCGCGGATGACGCTCGCCAGGCCTCCGGCGAAACCCGGACAGCATGCCCAGTTTCCACACTATCCATGTGGCTTCACGGATAATAGATGTGCTCATTTTAGACTTTCCCGACCTTCTTTCCTCAAAAGTAATGGGAACATCCACTATACGGAATCCAAGCATCCACGCATTGAAGGTTACTTCCACAAGGAAGGAATACCCAACCGACCGTATGGAGTCGAGATCGATTGATTCAAGGACGCTTCTCCTGAAGCACTTGAACCCTCCAGTGGGGTCGCTGACCGGGAGACCCGTGATCAGACGCACGTACGCCCCAGATGTCTTGCTTAGAAACAGGCGGCTCAAGGGCCAGTTTATCACACGGATACCATCAACATACCGGGAACCCAGGACCAGGTCGGCGGTCTGTGCGGCATCAAGAAGGCGGGGAATATCCGAGGGATCGTGAGAGAAGTCAGCGTCCATTTGGAGGATGAATTGATAATGTCTATTCAACGCCCATTTGAATCCTGCAATATATGCCCGGCCCAGGCCTGTTTTGCTCTCATGATGCAGCACGTGGATTCTTGAGTCTCTACCTCTTAATTCATCCAGGAGGTTTCCGGTGCCGTCGGGAGAATTGTCGTCCACGAAGAGGATGTCCGTTTCACTGTAATTCTCGAATATGGAACATTGAAGTGCCTCAACATTTTCAAGTTCATTGTAGGTGGGTATAATGATCAAACAATCGTTCATGTAAGTGAAACTGTAGGGTTTCGCGCAAAAAAAACAAGCCGATGTTGTCTTGGTTTAATTTGACGGGTATTATGCTTGGGATGTTCAAATCATGAAACTTCCCCTTCATTACTATGGCGACCCTGTTCTGCGTGAGAAAGCGGAACCGGTTCAGAATGTAAACGATGATGTCAGAAACATGTCTGATGACATGATAGAGACAATGCTTGCGGCAAATGGACTGGGATTGGCGGCTCCGCAGGTTGGCAAGCTGTTGTCGCTTTGTGTTGTTCTTGTTCCGGAGGAATACGATGTGGACGATATGGGTCAGCGTCTTAATCCCGGAATTTCAATGCCTTTGGTCATGATCAACCCGGAAGTTATTGAACAGGGTGATCTGAGGGAATCCAGACAGGAAGGTTGCCTTAGTATTCCGGAAGTCCACGCCGAGGTCAGCAGACCCAGCGAAATCCGCGTAAAGTATCTGGACCGGCGCGGAGTCCCCTGTGATGAACGTTTCAAGGGATTGGTAGCACGCGTCATTCAGCATGAAGTGGATCACCTTAACGGCATACTGTTCATAGACCGTATTTCGCATGTGAAGAAAATAGCCCTTAGGGGGAAGCTTAAACGTATGCGCAGTGACACGGTAAGGGACTTGGGGCTCGCATGACAGTGTGATGAAGGATACGGATAAACAGATTTCCTTAATCGGGCGCCTTTATGAGCGAATTGCCAGGGATCGCTTGGAAGCCATTGAAGGTGTTGACCCGCACATTGTTAGGGCACTGCCCCGTAATTTCTTTGTTCTTCTGGTCTCGCACATATTTACCAAGATAGGTGACGGCCTTCTTAATCCCAAGACCACATTGACGTGGTTGATGAGTTCCCTGAACGTTCCTGTGTTCCTGACGGGATTACTGGTTCCCCTTCGCGAAAGCGGATCCATGCTTCCCCAAGCTCTGATTTCGGGCTGGATTCAATCGTTTCATCGCAGAAAGAATGCATGGATTATCGGGTCATTGTCTCAGGGCTTGTGCGTGCTGGGAATGGCGGTCGTGGCGTGGACACTTTCAGGTAAAACAGCCGGATTGTTCATACTGGCTCTACTTTTGCTTTTCAGTCTTGCTCGAAGCATATGTTCGATATCGGGCAAGGATCTCATGGGACGCGCTATTCCCAAACGCAGGCGCGGACGATTATCCGGATGGCAGACGGGAGTGGCAGGTGCGGTTATTCTGGGGGTGGGCCTGTTTCTGGGCAGTCTCGGGGGAGAACAGCCGGAAACATCTTTTCTTGGAGCGCTGCTGTTGACCGCCGCGGTGCTGTGGTGGATTGGAGCGGCGTTTATCTCGCTGGTGGCCGAAAGACCCTCGAGCCGGGATGCTAACAAGTCGGATGGTTTGTTTGGACGCATCAGTATGCTTCATGAGGATGCGCCGTTCAGGCGTTTCGTATTGGCAAGGGCTCTGATGATGGGCTCTGCCCTGGTGGCTCCTTATTATGTCATGCTTGCCCAGACACGTACCACAGGCTCAATCGGAACTCTGGGATATTTGATTTTCGTGTCCGGCATGGCTCAGATGCTTAGCTCGGTTTTCTGGGGGAGTTTATCCGACCGGTCCAGCCGAGCCGTTATGATTTCCGCGTCCATGCTGGCGGGGGTGCTTGGTCTGGTGGTCCTGGCGGCTGAATGGGTTGACGGTGTTGTGCTGGATCATGCGGTATGGCATGCCGGAGTATTCTTCACGCTGATGGTGGCGCATAGCGGAATACGGGTTGGCAGAAAGACCTTTGTCGTGGACCTGGGAGGTGATGATAAACGCGCGCATTATGTGGCGGTAAGTAATACCGTAATGGGCGTGCTGTTGCTGGTGGTTGGATCGATCGGAGCGGTATTTGGAGGTGTTTCTCCGCTCGCAGCTATAGGCTTTTTCACGGCATCCAGTCTTGGAGGGGCATTGTACGGTTTGAGGCTTCCAAATGTTACAAGATAGCATCAGTCGTGCCTGGAAGAACAGGCTTTCTGAAGATATTAAACTTGATCCGCTATTCCTGCCCCTGTTCTTCGGAATGTTCCGCGGGTTCGGAAACAGGCTGGTGCAAAGGTTCTGCCGAGCTTTCATGCATATCCGCGGTCGGGGATTTCGGATGACCGGGATGTGTCTTGTGATCGATAGGGTCCTGCACAGTTTCTCTTTGAGATATGTTCGGCCCTTCCCCTCGTTCGGAAGTCATGGACATTACCTGGCGCTGTAGAAATTCCTTCGCAAGGTTACGGTATGCCACCGACCCGGTACAGTTGCCGTCATACTGAATAATCGGACGTCCGAAACTAGGCGCTTCGCTCAAACGTACGCTCCTAGGAATCAACGTCTCGAATATTCTGTCACCAAAATGCGTGGCCACCTCCTGAACAACCTGTTGGGATAAGTTTGTCCTCATGTCATACATGGTCATAACTATGCCGGAGATATGCAGTTTCGGATTGGCACCGCTGTCTCGAAGCTGCCTTACAAGTCTGGTCATTACGCTCAGCCCTTCCAATGCATAATATTCACATTGAATAGGGATAATGATCCCGTGTGAGGCGGTAAGGGCGTTCATTGTCAGGATTCCAAGCGACGGTGGACAGTCTACTATTATAAAATCATATTGTCCATTGTTGGATAACGGCGCTAATGCGTTTTTAAAAGGATGGAGATAATGCTCCGTGCGGGCGATATCAACCTCCGCCCCCGCCAGATCCACCTCGCCCGGTAACAGGTCAAGACGTCTTATATCTGTGGGCTGAATGAATTCGGTTATGGAGGATTCGCCCAGCAGAACCGGGTACATGCTTCTTCCCGATATCTGCTCCACGCCCAGACCGCTGGTGGCGTTGGCCTGAGGGTCCAAGTCGATGAGAAGAACTTTCTTACGGCGTTCGGCCAGACAGGCGGAGAGGTTTATTGCCGTGGTGGTCTTACCCACGCCGCCTTTCTGATTTGCGATGGCGATAATACTGATATCCATGCTGCAGGGCCTTTCGGCTATTACATCAACGGTCGCAACATTACGGTCCACGGCCGAAAGTCTCAAGCGCTAAACATTGAGTTACACCCCCGCAATGTAAATGCAGCCGGACATCAACACAGCTAAAATATGCAGAAATACAACTCAACCCGCATTCATATTTTCAACGTTTGCGTTGATTGCGGCAAAGGATTTCAGGGTCGATGGCTGTTATGGCCTGTAATTTTTTACTGTCCTGTCGGATCACAGGGTCGTCCTTGATGGCGTCTTCTAGCCATTTCAGCATGGTGTGGGCGGAAACCTCCAGTGGGTCGTCAGATAGTCTGAAATATGCCCAGCGGCTCTCCTTGCGCATATCCACAAGACCCGCGTCGCTTAGAATCGACAGGTGCTTTGAAACTGTTGATGGCGCCAATGACAGCACTTCAACTATCTGGCAGGCGCATAATTCGCCGTGTTTCAGCATCATGAGAATGCGCAGGCGCTGAAGGTCGGAGACCGCCTTGGTTATCCGCAATGTCGGTCTTAGTGGGCCGGTTCTCATTTGAAAAATGATTCTATATTTCGCTAAATCACAAAATATAGTTGTCCGTGAATTATGTCAACCGGCTGTTACGGAATAAATCTCAACTGCCGGACTTTATTTGATTTTATGGCTCCGTCGAAATTTCCGGGATGGAATTCAACGTGTGGACGGACTGTCTGCATTGTTGTTTTCGGAAATCAGCGAAGGTGCTGCGTCGTCATCCCGGCGGATTCCGTCGATTTGATCCATTTTGCCTTCAATTCTGCCGAGTCTCTTTTCAGCATCCGCATACTTTTTCAAAGAGTTTTCCAAATGTTGTCCGACGAGCCGGAACGATTCATCAAAGCGCTCGAATTCCTTCTTCAACCTGCCGAGATGATTCATTATCTCACGGGCGCTTTCTTCAACCCTGAGGCCTTTGAGCCCTAGAAGAATTGTCTGCAGATAGGCGTAAAATGTGTTCGGTGAGACGGGAATAACCCGCTTGTCCAATGCGTAGGTCAGTAGAGGAGTTCCTGAGCCCGAATCGTCGTCGCGAACTATTGTTTCGTAATATACGTTTTCAGCAGGGATATACATCAGGGCGAAGTCGAACGTGCCTTCGTCGGTCCGTATGTATTTGGTGGAAATATCGTCGACGTGTTTTTTTACATTGCGGATGAATTCTGTGCGGGCTGCCTTTCTTGTTCGTTCATCATCCATCTCGCTGGTGCGCCTGAAATTTTCGAGCGGAAATTTGGCGTCGACCGGAACCAGCCCGGATTGAAGGCGAATGACCGCATCAACAGATTGTCCTCCCCTAAACGCATACTGCATATCGTACTGATGCGAAGCCAGAACCTGGCTCAAAAGTTCACCAAGAAAGAGTTCGCTGAGATTCCCGCGCAGTTTCGGCGACTGAAGAATGGATTGCAGTCCGGAAATGTCCTTCCCCACGTCAAATATCTGCTGGGTGCTTTTTTCGAGGGAGACTAGTTGTTTATTCACATTTTCAATGACCTTTGCCGTGCCCTCGAGCTGTTCTCCCATGGACTTGCGGGAGGAATCCAGGGACTGAGACATGTGCTGGTTTATCAATTGCAGGGAGGATCGCAGCTGATCCATTTGCTGGGAGGTCTGCTGGGAAAGAGAACTCATCTGGTTCTGAATAAGAAGCATTGCTTCGTTACGATACTGAGAATCAACAGCCTTTGCGAGGGCATTACGGATCCACCACGCTGCCATAAACAGCACGCCCGTTAATACAGCCAATATGATTACCATCTCCATATCTTGCTTCCAGATAGATATCGCGTTATTTCCGCATGAAAGCCGCGTGCCCCATCTCCTAATGTAGTCAATGCTGTTATAATACAGCCGCAGGCCCTCTGGAATGTGCCGATCCTGAACAGCGCCCGTCTTACCGAGCCAGTAATACCGGCACATCGGAGTGGGTAATCAGATTCATTGTAGTGCTGCCCAGAAACATCTCCCGGATTCGGCTGTGGCCATATGCTCCCATTACCGTCAGATCGCATTCCTGTTCCGTGGCGCTCTGCATGATCCCATCTGAAGATCGGTCGTTTTCCGTTACCAGATTCACGGCGCGGCACTCATGAGATTCAGCCAGTTTCAGGCCGTCGACCGATATTCGTTCAGCTTCTTCAACAGGTTTCCCTTCCGTTACCGTGAGAATAATCAATTCCACATTCAGTTCTTTGGCGAGCTCAACAGCGACGTGTAATGCCTGGCTTGAATGCGCACTTCCGTCGTAGGCGGCTATTATCTTCCCGATGGGCTTGAAGGTCGAAGGTGTAACCATGCATGGCTTTATGGAATGACGAACCACCCGCTCTGCTGTCGAACCAAGCGCCTCCCCTACAAGGTCGGAGTGTTGGCCCCGCTGGCCTATGATAAGCAGTTCAGTCCGGCTTTCCTCCTCCATGATGACGCGTGAGGGATGGCCCATTTTAAGTATGCCCTCTCCCTTTACGCCTGCATGCTCGCACCGGTCATTGAAGGCTGCCACTATTGCCTCTCCTTTACGTTCCAGAACATCCCGGAACTGCTGGAGCTGGCTTCCATAGGGCTGTGCCCCGATCCACCCGGAAATATCGGCCATTAAAGGACCCTCCAGCATCCGCGAATCAAGCACGTGTAGCCCGGCAAGATTGGCGGAAAGCTGCTTTGAGAGATACGTAGCGTATTCGCAGGCAATATCACTGTATTTGGAACCGTCCGTGCAGATCATTATGTTCTTGATCATAAGAGTGTCCTTTCACCGGATCGATGTTGCCTAAAGATCATGTATATAATATGCATTTCGCGGATAATTGTCGATAGGTGAATGCTTATCCGCAAGCTTGCAGTAAGGTGCGCGCTGTTGGTACTGTGGCTGCATGGCTGCCAAGAAACAGACGTCGCGTACCGGATGGCGGGAGGTGTGGGGAATAGCATGCCTCGTGCTGTGCATTCTCATGTTCATGAGCCTGATATCTTATGACCCGTCTGATATCCCGGTGTTGACCTTCCCTCCACACGATCCAACCATTAATTTCATAGGCCCTACCGGGGCCTGGTTTGCATTTGCTTCATTCATGTTGCTGGGTGTGTGCGGATATCTCCTGCCCGCTGTCATCGCCGGGCTGGGGGTTCTGCTTCTTTTCAAAAGGGAAGGCCGAATCTGGACAAAGTTTCTTTTGATGCTCACAATATTCCTATCGATCCTCGCTCTGGCAGAACTCGGATCCGAATGGTGGGAAGGCCTTAAGGCATCCATCAATGTCGAGTGGACGGGAGGAGCCTTGGGGTACCTTTTTGTTCAGGAGGTTATGATCCGGTATCTCGGCGCGGTTGGAACAGGGATCATTGCTGTATCAGGCCTGCTAACCGGAATTATACTGCTTGCTGAGATTCATCCCGTGACGCTGTGGAAACGTTCATATATATGGATTGTCGCCATTTATGAGCGCATTGCAGGAAAAATCAACGAGCGAAGGGATCGCAGGGAACAGCTTATCCAGGAGGAGCGCGAGATCTCTAAGCGGCGCCGGCGTCTCGAGGAGGCCATGCTTAAACGAGATAAGGCGATGTCCGATGACAATACTCGCAAAGAAGCAGTTCAGATATTCGAGCCTGTGCCGGATTCACAGGACGAGGTTGCCGGGAAACATGAACCGGACGAAGAGTCTCAGGAAGCCGTGTTTACTTCCGGGTTTGAACCAGGAAAGAAGAAATCTAAAGAGAAGGAAGCCGGAGACGACAAGGTCGTGACTGCTTCTCCTGCGGCTTCTGCGTATAGCCTTCCTCAGCTTACCCTTCTGGATGAAAGCGCAGTCGATCGCCCGCGTGAAATCAAGGAGGATTACAAGGCTGCCGGAACTATTCTAAAGGAGACGCTTGCCGAGTTTGGTATCGACGCAGAGGTCACCAACGTTGAACGAGGCCCCGTGGTTACCCGTTATGAATTGCTTCCGGCGCCCGGCGTGCGAGTCGAGCGTATAACAGGTTTGAGCAACAACATAGCTTTGGTAATGAAAGCCGAAAGTGTCAGGGTACAGGCGCCTATACCCGGGAAGGGGGTGGTCGGTATAGAAGTCCCCAATACCCTTTCCACATTTGTGTATCTGCGCGAAATGATGGAAAGCCCGGCGTGGCGAAATACGAAACACGCACTGCCGCTTGCCCTCGGCAAGGATGTCGGGGGTCACGAACTCATAGCGGATCTTGCCGATATGCCGCATATGCTGATAGCCGGCGCTACAGGTTCCGGCAAGACGGTCTGCATGAACTCCATCCTGGCAGGCCTTCTAATGAGCCGTACTCCTGAAGAAATGCGCCTCATGCTGATCGACCCCAAGATAGTGGAGTTTACAGCATTCGACAGGTTGCCGCATCTTGTTGTTCCCGTGATAACCGATCCCAAGAAGGTGAGCTTGGGGCTGCGTTGGGCCATTAACGAAATGGAAAAACGCTACAAACTCTTCGCCAAGGTAGGTGTGCGCAATATAGCTTCATATAATAACCGCACTGTCGCCCGTCAGACGGACATGTTCGGAGAGGAAGGAGGAGAAGATCGTGAACATATACCGGAACATCTGCCGTATCTGGTGATCATAGTGGACGAACTGGCCGATCTGATGCTTGCGGCACAAGCTGAAATCGAGAACTCAATAGCCAGACTGGCCCAGTTGTCACGTGCCGTGGGAATTCATATGATTTTGGCCACCCAGCGGCCTTCGGTCAATGTAATAACCGGAACCATCAAGGCGAATTTCCCGGCTCGGGTTGCATTCCAGGTTGCTCAGAAGGTGGACAGTCGTACAATCCTTGACGCTGCAGGAGCCGATAAATTGCTTGGAAAGGGAGACATGCTGTTCCTTCCGCCGGGCAGCAGCAAGTTGATCCGCGCGCAGGGAACAATGACGACGGACGATGAAATCCGACGAATAGTGGAGTTCATACGTGAACAGGCCGAGCCGCAGTACGAACATGCGATCAAGGAAAAAATCGAAAATAAAGCCGCTGTTATACCGGAAGCGGAAGAGGATGATGAAATGCTGGAAGCCGCCATTGAGGTTATAAGACAAACACGCCGGGCTTCCACATCTTCCCTGCAGCGCAGACTGCGCATAGGGTATACGCGTGCAGCCAGGTTGATGGATCTTCTTGAGGAGCGCGGGATTGTAGGGGCTCCGCAGGGTTCCGATCCCCGTGAGATTCTCATAGATTTGGACGGGGACATCCCTCAGAATGAAATGGTGGATAACGAAAACTAGTGAATAAGATATGGTTGCGGGTTTATGAAGTTCAAGGCAGGCGGTATAGCACTCTGACAGTCTGCAAAATCGGGATGCTTAAGGCAATTGGCCGACCTTGTCATGAACTGCAGTGCGAGGCTACCATAATGCAACGTTCTCATTGGGAAATATTAACCGTCGCTGTTTACAAATACATGGCATAACCAATGGAAAGCCTGGGCAAACAACTCAAAGAAGCGCGAGAGCGCCGGAAGTTAACCGCTTCCGAGGCTGCTAAGGGTACTAGGCTCAAGGTTCAGCATATCGAATCGCTTGAACGGGAAGATTTTAGCCGTATGGCCGCTCCGGCTTATGCCAAGGGTTTCATTAAGATTTACGCTGAATACCTTGGTTTGGATCCGGATCCGCTTATTCAGGAATATCTGGACAAGCACGCTCCAAGAGAACGCCCACCGCTTATGGATGAAGAAACAGAGAAGAAGTCGGCCAGAAATTGGCGGATGCCTGACATACCGTGGAAAACGATTTGGAAAGAAACCGTCCATATCATGTCGAGAATATGGACTAGGATTAATAGGATAAAATGGCCCGCAGTGCCACCGCGGCTGATAGCATTCTATGTCGTAGGAATACTTTTTTTCCTTGCGGTTCTGATAGGTGTAACACGATGCGCGCGAAAGGAGAAAACTGTTGAAGAAGAGTTGCCTGTTCCGTCCGTGCCTGCGGATGTGGAGGATGCGTACCCTCTTATCAAGGATGTGCCTGAGCCGTATCTGGAATAAGGGTTATGAATCTACCTAATGTATTGACGGTCAGCCGTCTGGGATTGTCGGCCATACTCATAGCGTTGTTGACCGTTCCATTTCCATTTTCAATGACTCTTGCCCTTGTTGTCTTCATTGTTGCGGGGATATCTGATTATATTGACGGGTACCTTGCTCGAAATGTGTATGGGGTGACTTCGTTTGGTAGCCTGATGGATCCCTTGGCGGATAAAGTTATGGTGTGCGCCGCCTTTGTGAGTTTTGTCGAGTTGAATTTGGTGCCTGCATATATAGTGGTAATCATTATTTCGCGCGAGTTTCTGGTTACTGGGTTGAGATTGCTTGCTGCGGGTAGAGACAAGGTGATTTCCGCCGGCAAATGGGGTAAACACAAAACCGTGTGGCAGATCGTGGCCATAATAGTTATCCTTGTAGGTCTGGCGGTACGGCACGATATTCTGACTGTGGCATCCGCGGAATTACTTGAAGCATACGATATGTTTTTCGCATATGTCGCCTACGCAGTATCAATAGGCGTGGTAATCATAACCGTGG
>SLRP01000132.1 GCA_007130845.1 Kiritimatiellia bacterium
ACTATTGAGAACGCAAAACTGTTGATCGGAATCCATGAACTTCAAATGCGTCAGGGCGAGGCTCCCACGCTTTCGGTTGAGGTGGAAAATAAAATCGATTTTGTTCAGGGGAAACCCGCCTGTGAGGGGATAGTTCTGGGCAGGTCCGTAATAATCGGGAAAAACATAGACGAGACTCTGAAGTCTTTTGAGAACAATCCTATGCCGCGCACTCTGGACGACTTCATGATTGCTCTAAGGGAAACTGAAGAGCAGCTTACGGAGCTTCAAAAAGAGTTGGAAAGCAAATTGTCGGATGTTGCATCACTGATATTCAGCGCCCACCTGCTTATGCTGAAGGATGCGGAGTTTTCCGGTGAAATAATAAGAATCATAGAGGGCGGCATCCCGCCCCAGAAGGCGGTTGCCCAGGTCATCAACCGTTATATCGACTTGTTCAGGAAGAGCTCTAATCCCGGTCTCCGTGAAAAAGCCCAGGACATGCAGGACTTAGGACATCGCCTCCTTATGAACCTTATGGTCCATGACCCCAATCAGGCGGACTATGGCGGACGTGTTTTGATTGCCAAAGACCTGCTCCCATCCGATTTCCTGAAACTGGCCGCACAAAAGGCAGCCGGCTTGGTGCATATAGGGGGGAGCATGACTTCACATGTATCGATACTGGCCAACTCCCTCCAAATCCCCACGGTGATTGTCGATCAACCCGACCTCATGAATATCGGAGAGGACAGGAATATACTTCTGGATGCACTGCGTGGAAGCGTGATGGTAGACCCGCCTGAAGATGTGCTGGCCAGTTACAGGGATCTGCTGGAAACTCAACAGCAGAAGGAAACGACCGTACCGAACATAAGAGAGGTTACAGTCACACTGGATAATCAACGGGTCGTCCTTTTGGCCAACATAAACCTTACCAGTGAATTGAGTGTAGTTGAAACCATGAAAGCCGAGGGGATAGGACTCTATCGCAGCGAATTCCCGTTCATAGTACGGCATAATTTTCCATCAGAGGAGGAGCAATACAGGGTCTATCGATCTATTCTGGAACAAATGTCGGGTAAACCGGTAACACTGCGCACCCTTGATGTCGGTGGAGATAAATTCCTGTCCTATGCCCAGAATCTGGAAGAAGCCAATCCCTACATGGGTCTGCGGGGCATACGGTTCTCCCTGAAAAACCGCCAGATATTCATTCAACAGATCAGGGCCATGCTCAGGGCCGGCGAGGGGCACAGGCTTCGCATCATGTTTCCCATGATTTCGTCTCTGGATGAATTCATCAAGGCGCGCGATATCGTGAATGAAGCCGTACAGAGTTTGAAAAATGAAAACACTCTGCACCATTCCCACCCGGAACTGGGGATAATGCTGGAGATTCCATCAGCCGTTGAAATGATCAACGACCTTTCCGAGGAAATAGACTTTTTAAGCATCGGGACTAATGATCTTGTTCAATATATCCTGGCCGTTGACCGGACAAATCAATTCATATCCGACATGTACCTGCCATATCATCCGGCGGTACTGCGGGCAATTAATCGCATTGTGCAAACATGCGAACGTAACGGTGTTGATGTTTCCCTTTGCGGGGATATGGCGGCCGATGAACATATTGTCCCTTTGCTGATAGGTCTTGGCATACGCAGATTGAGCATGAACCCGCGTTCCATACCCTCGATTCAACGGGTTATTGAGAATCTGGATTCCGGAAAATCTGCTGAAAAGGCTCAAAGAGCACTGCTAATGAATAGTGCAAACGATATAGGGATCCTGCTTGGGACTGACAAGGGTCAAGACATGTAAAGATCCATACGGGCAATGTCCTTATGCTCATTACCCGTACCTTGGAGGTCAATTCACCGCCCTGCCTCCTGTGTCATTCGTCTCATTCGTTCTACAATATCGGGCGTAATCCGGTCCCAAGTGAAACGCCATTTCCAATTGCCGGATGGGCGTCCGGGAACATTCATCCGGGATTTGGAACCGAGCCCCATAAGGTCCTGCATGGGGATTATGGACATTACCGCGTTGGATTGAAGCGCCAGGTTGATTAAATCCCAATGGATTTCAGAGCCGTCTGTTCCGATGCAATCAAGTATTGACTCTCTTTCCCTTACGATTTCTTCCCGCGTTCGAGTGGTTCCCTCACCTGGCTCGCTATGGAACCATCCAACTACCGTGTCATTATCGTGGGTTCCGGTATATACGACGCAGTTAGAAGGACAGTTTTCCGGAAGATACTTGCCTTCCGACCCTCTATCTCCGAAAGAAAACTGCAGTACCCGCATTCCGGGGAAATTGAATCCATCCCTGAGCTTCTCAACTGAATGAGTTATTATACCGAGATCCTCTGCGATGATAGGCAGGGGTCCTGATTTTTTGATCAACTCAGAAAACAGTTCATCACCCGGGGCATCCACCCACCTCCCGTTTACAGCAGTGGTTTCGCCCGCCGGAACCTCCCAACAGGCATCAAAACCCCGGAAATGATCTATTCTGATGATATCGTACATCTCTAAATTCTTCTTCATGCGGGAGATCCACCATGCGAAGTTCTGTCTGCGATGTTCGTCCCAGCGATAGGTCGGATTTCCCCACAACTGTCCGGTTTCACTGAAATAATCCGGAGGAACTCCTGCTACCGCGACGGGCTTGCCGTAGTAATCCAAACTGAAAAGCTCAGGATTAGCCCATACATCAGCGCTGTCATGCGCTACGAATATGGGGATGTCACCGATAATGCTTACACCGAGATTGTTGCAATGACGTTTCAGGCTATCCCACTGGCGGTGAAACAGATATTGAAGAATCTTCGTATACCGAATGGACGTACGGTATTTTCTGCGAGCTTTGTTCAAAGCCGCGGGATCGCGGTGAATGAGCTCTTCCGGCCATTCAATCCATGAACCGCCTCCGTGTGCCTCTTTCAATGCAATGAACAACGCATAATCCTCAAGCCAATATCCCTGCTTGAGGCAGAATCTCCTGAATCCCTCATTAAAATCAGGCGATGCCCTTCTGCCGAATGTACGGCATACTGAACGCAATATCTTCATGCGCTCCGGAATAATCCCTCCATACTCCACGTGTTCGCCGGGGAACCCAGGAAAATCCCTCAAACGAGAACCATTAAGAAGGGAATCAGCAGCCAATTGATCGAAACTTATCAATAAATGATTCCCGGCAAAGGAGGAAAACGACTGATACGGCGAGTCGCCGTACCCGGTAGGCCCCATCGGCAATACCTGCCATAGCCCCTGCCCCATATCTCCCAGCAATCCGGCAAATCTCCTGGCTTCAGGGCCCAGCTCTCCAATTCCGAACGCACCCGGCAATGACGTCGGATGAAGAAGAATTCCGCTCTTTCTCTCAAAATCCACAAACTACCTCCCTTATACATTTGACGGGAGGCATACCTAGAGATATTAGTCCTGTCTGTCCATATAATTCACACCGGGCTTTCACATAACAGACTGATACGAGCGCGCTTTGCTTTGACGCAGGTCACTTACGGCATTGAAAATCCGGCACACTGTAAATCACGCGTCACCCTCCATCATCTTTCAAATACCTGCCCAGCCAGCGTATGAGACCTCCCTTGAACAGTACTTCAACCTGTCGCTCGGATAAATCATGCCGGGCTTTAATCTTGTAATCCTTCCGGGAGTTCAGAATCATAATATGTGGACCGGATTCAATCTGCTGAAGAAGATCCTTTAAATAAAGGATATCGCCAACACTGATTTCATCATAGTCCGAATGCTCCACAAACGTCATAGG
>SLRP01000116.1 GCA_007130845.1 Kiritimatiellia bacterium
AACCCGCTTCAACGTGGCCCACCATACCTGCATAGTAACGCATCGGCTTGGGGATCGTGTCCGAGATAGGCACGAACTCTTCGGGATAGGAAGTCATGGGCGGAAAGCTTTCTTCCATCATATCTATGAAATCTGTTCTGCGCTTGAGGGTGCCTGTAATCCTGGAATGTAAATGTCGGACGTGCCGGAATTCCCGGACACCGCGGTACAGTTCGCTGCGGACGTTTTCCGGATCGCATAGCAATTCCATGCGTTCGCGATATCTGGCGAGCGCCATTTCATGTTCCCTGACCTCCTTTGCGTCGTTTCGAAGTTCACTGTTCCATCGCCCGTCCTGTTCCGGGTCAGGTGAAATTCCGCGCGTGGCTGCGATTACATCGAACGTAATGCGTCCGTTCTGCAGTTCGAATATGTTTTCAGGACTGCGCCCAAGGGAAACCGTTTTATCAGGAAGATTTATAAAATGCCCCGCAGCGCAAGCGGGTTCCAGCAGGGAGTAGATTTCATATAAACTGAACGGATCCCACACTGGATCGACTTCCCGTTCAAACCACCGCATGATGATCATTTTCCCGTCATCTGCGCTCCGCAGGTGTGTTATAGCACGTTCAAGGCGTTCAGTGAATATTGCGTCCGTTTCGGTTTTCCATTTTGCCGTTGAATCTAGCTGTACAGCGGATGGTGTGGAAACCGGATTGTAGGCCTTGTCCTTGATCGCGGCCATCGCTTCCGCCTTTGTTTCCGGAGTTGCATCAAGGAAATCCAAACCCTTTTCTCCGGATGAAACCCTTATCTCTGTTCCAGGTTGCACGAATAATGCCAGAGGAAGGGAGTCATCGAAGAAATCGCGTGTCATATCCTGGCTTACCATGAAGAAAACGGGCTTTTCCGGATCCAGAATTTCCCTTAGCACTGAAAATCCGGCGGTTCCTGGGTCTATACTTATTTCATCGCCATCCGGCTCTACCTTGTAATATCCGTGATGACGTGTGACAACGCGTGCCGCCTTTCCCCCTATCCATGAATGATCCATGGATGGAATCTCGAATATGTAGGAATAAGGCGAGCGATGGAATATACGCCTGTATATGTTTTGCGGTATGGACATCAACCCTGCTTCCTGGGGGTTTTGCTCCGATGCATGCCATCCAGGATCTCGACAGGGTTCTTCATACGGCAGGCCAGCATCATTGCGGCGATTATAAACGGCTTTCCGCCGGCCTCCCTGTAAGTGTCTATGCGGTTCCGCTCAAATACCGACTCATCGACCTCTCCTTCACTGCACGATACTCCGGTTATATCGGCGGGCAGGCAATGCATGTAGAGCGCTTTACCGTTTTTCGTAAGCTTCATCCTGTCCTCCGTGCAACTCCAGTCAATGAATTCCGCATTACGGTCAAGCGCCTGTCTTTCAAGGTCGTCAAGTCCTTCATGGTTGCGGGATTTCAGGAGTTCGGTGCGTCTGTACATGATATCGAGCGGCGCCCAGGATTTCGGATACACGATGTCGGCGTCATCAAAGGCCTCGTCCATTGAATGGGTATGATTGAATATTCCCCCGTGCTCTGATGCGTGTTTCCCGGCCGTAACCATGGTTTCCGGAATAAGGTCATATCCCTCGGGATGAGCTAGGGTGACTTGCATCCCGAAGCGGGTCATGAGTTCAATAATCCCCTGGGGCACGGACATCGGTTTCCCATAGCTGGGCGAATATGCCCAGGTCATTGCGATTTTTCTGCCCTTGAGGTTTTCCAGTCCTCCGAAATATTCCTTGAGCCATAAGAGATCGGCCATGGATTGTGTCGGATGATCCATGTCGCATTGCAGGTTTACAATTGCCGGACGCTGGGGGAGTACACCCCTGCTGAATCCATCGTCGAGGGCCTCGGCAACTTCAAGCATGTATGCGTGTCCTGTTCCCGGATACATATCATCCCGGATACCGATGACCTCAGTTAGGAATGATATCATGTTTGCTGTTTCGCGGACCGTTTCTCCGTGCGCAATCTGTGACTTTGTTTCATCAAGATCCTGGACGGCGAGTCCCAGAAGGTTTGCCGCCGAGGCGTAGGAAAACCTTGTACGGGTTGACTGGTCACGGAAATGCGACACGGCCAGCCCCGAATTGAAGCATCGGGTAGACTTGTTGTCGTGGTAGAGCGCCCGCAAGGCCTCCGCTGCCAGCAGTACAAGATTCAACTCGTCCTGAGTCTTGTGCCGGGTCAGGAGGAAGTCCTTGCCGAATGCTTCGACATCAAGGTTTTCCATCTCATTTAATATGTTCTTGAATTCAGGCATGGCGGCTGTCCCTTTCTTGCACGGCTCATTAATAAATGAAGACGGCCTGTTCATTGTTGCAGGCTGAAATCATAAAATAAAGTAGAACGGACCGAAAGGGTTTTGTGGGAGTTTACGGGTAACCCCTGTTTTAAATCAATCAATGCCGTTCCGGGCGCTGGGACGACGGCAAGTCACTTGTTGTTGTGCAGAACCTCGTACACGGCTTTCAGAAGTTCATTATGACTTACGGGCTTATGAAGAAATCGCCAGCCTTCCCTGCGCATATCCGCCCATCGTGTGCGTTCATCCGTGTATCCGCTTACCATTACCACCCGCAACTTGTCATTTTTGCCCAGAAGTTCTTCTACCAGGTCAAAGCCGCTTTTACCCGGCAGAATGACATCGCTAAAAATCAGGTCAAAGACACCTTCATGCTCTTCGTATATCTCCAGGGCTTCTTCCGTGCTCTCCGCGGCGCGAACTTCATACCCGTTGCGGGTAAGGATGCTTTTCATCAGGCTGCGTACCGATTTATCGTCCTCTACAAGCAGTATCCGTTCACCGTCGCCTGTCAATGCGTGCTCCGACTGATCTGCTTCGGGCGATTCATCGTGGTGAATTAGAGTTGAAAATGTCGGGAGATATACATGAATGTCGGTGCCCTTGCCGGGTGTGCTGTCCACATCTATCCATCCCTCGTGCTGGTTTACTATGCCGTACACGGTTGAGAGGCCTAGCCCGCTGCCTTTTCTTGCGCGCTTGGTGGTGAAAAAGGGCTCGAAAATGCGCTCCTTTACTTCGTCGGACATCCCATTGCCTGTGTCCGATACCGTCAGCTTTAGGAAATTTCCGGCCTTTGCGTTGGGCTGTTCGAGTATGTCTTCCTTGGTCGTATGTAGGACGGATGTCCTTATCTCTATTTCGCCGTTTCCGGAAATAGCATCCCGCGCATTGATCGCAAGGTTGATGATAATCTGTTCTATTTGAGCCAGATCAGCCTTGATGACGGCATTCTGCGAATTACAGTTGATTTCAAGGGTTATATCATCGCTCAACATGCGCTGGATGAGCTTTTTCATCCGTTTAAGAATTTTGTCAAGATCCAGTTCCTGTTTTGAAAGTGATTTCTGCCGGCTGAATGTTATCAGCTGCTGTATCAATCCCTTTGCCGAATCGCTCGCGCTTCTTACTTCCGAAAGAAATTCGGCCCTTTGTTCTGGAGTGCAGTCAGGATGCTGGGCAAGTTCCGTAAAACCAATTATCGGCTGCAGAAGATTGTTGAAATCATGGGCTATGCCGCCGGCCATGCGCCCGACAAGCTCCATTTTGTGCGCTTCATTTAGTTTTCTTTCAATCTCGAGTTCTCTAGTAATATCTCTTTTTAAGGCGACGTAATTTATGATGTTGCCGTCGTTGTCATGCACGGGTGATATGGTCATT
>SLRP01000244.1 GCA_007130845.1 Kiritimatiellia bacterium
CCCTTCCCTCGAAAGATCCGGATCGGCCGGGTCCTTGGGCCGTTCCAGAAAGGCGACCGGATTCCATGCGTAGCCTTTCCCCCACCTCAAGGCCCTCTTGCCCAGTTCATATGAATGTGACGGCCCTGGACTCAATGAGATATAACCTTCAAGAAGGCGTGTTCTTTCATAGGTTTGTGTCCTGTCCAGGGTAAGAGAGGTTTGCGCCCGGCCATTCAACCGCAAGATTCCCGAGCGGTATCCGCCGTATACTTCCAGCAACGGCGTGATACGCTGCAGGTTGTCATGATTTTCACGTTCCGGTCTTGTAATCCTGTGGAAAGCCGACTTGTCATCGAATTGTATATGTTCCGCCTTGAGCTCTATATAGCCCCCCAGCGCAATAGGGCCGGGCGGGGGAGGCGGCTCGAAATCAAAATCTAAATCGTCACCGAATACCGGTTGGACAGCTGACAGGAAAAACAACGCAATGACAGGTAGCACCGGATGCTTCATCTTCTGAGATCTTCTGCCCTGGGTAGATAATCCAGAGTGAACACTTCATCATCAAACTCACGGCTGCTTATATTGGAAAAAAGCATTATTGATTTGTAGCCCTCATAAAGCGGGCTGGTTGTTTCCATTCTGGCCGGCCTTACGATGCCCTCTCCGAAATCCCTTATATCATGAAAATGCAAGGTTTTTATCAGCATGTCGGTGGCAGTATAAGCCTCGATTCGAACAGGCACCATGTTTTCCGAATCAACATGCATGAGTAATCGGTCATATGCTACTTCGCGGGTGCGGGCGCGAAGATCCAATACTATCAGGTCGTCCCTGGTATCCTGACCTTCAACCTTGTATTCAACGTGATAGTCCAGCTGCATGATGTCGGAATTGCTGAATATTCCTCCCACAGCCGATTGCAGGGAAGTTGTGCGGATGGGTCGTCCCACCTCCGGAATGTAAAGCCACATATTTTCTCCCAGCCGCAGGGTGCTTCTCCCGCGGTCGCTCGGAGGGGTGAGGAATATGGCCAGCATGCTATCGCGACCCTTGCGAACCGTATACAGCGTGTACTCCCTTCGCCGCCCGCCCGGTTCGATGTTTATCAGTTTCCGGTACATTTCAAAGGATTCAGGATGCAGGTTCCGGTCTACAAGTTTAAGCAGATCATCCCCTTCTGGAACATCCGGAACACCGCTGTCGGATACCGCAGTAACTGCAGTTATGATAGCGATGAGTAAAGCGAATCCTGTTCGTGAATTTAGCATTTACATTCAGCTTTCGCCCTCTCTTCAATGAATAATTTGATTGCTTCCTCCACAGTTCCTTCATCTGTTTCGATTCGTTCTATGCCCGCGTTATCCAGTGCTATGATCAGGTTTCTTCCGAATTTAAGGGCGAGATAGTGGGTTACGCCCTGTTCGACAAGTAACTCTGCGGTTGCGGGACCCGCGCGGCGTCTGGCAACATTGGTGTTGTCTATTACATTTATTAATTCACCGGAAGAACTGAATATTAGGAAATATGGCGCACGGGATGCCTCGTCACTGATCTCAAACGTTTCATCAGGTCCGGTAGAAGCCGCTCCGACCACCATTTCAGGCTCCGGATCCGATGTGTTGATTATTCCCGCTGCCATGAACAATGTTATCAGCAATTTCATGTTTATGTCCCTTCCTGTTGTTGGTTTAAACGTGCCTTAATGCATCCACCGGTTTCATCCGCGCCGCCTTCCAGGCAGGTTGCAGGGAAGCCAGCAAGGAGACCGCCAGCACCATAATGAACACGGCCGGAATGGTTGCGGGCTCAATTTGCGGTTTCAGCTCGAGGACCTGGCGTCCGAATCCAAAACTAATGGGGTATATGTTCATGATATATAACGCTGCAAGAGTCAGCAGTGTGCCCGTGACGGAGCCAAGGATTCCCAGTAATGAGCCTTCGGTCAGAAACAGACCCAGAATGCGTCTTGAAGGAGTGCCCATTGCCGAAAGCGTCCCGATCTCCCTGACGCGTTCGTATACGGCCATAATCATTACATTCATGACACTGATCATGACGATGCAAACGAGCACAATATTGATCGAATAGACCAGAATATCGATCATGCCGGCTATGTTCGAGAATGGAGAGAGACGATCCCATGTGTGGACTTCATAGAAATCCTGATTTCTGCCGTCTCTGTATCCCGACAGAGCTCTTTGTATTTCGCCGGCCGAGGATGCAAGTTTCCTGCGGTCATCAAGACGAACCACGATCTCGCTGACCTCTGGTTCCTCCATCCGGAGCAGGTTGCGTGCATCGTCGATGTGCAGGTATCCGTCGCGGCCTCCGGGCCCGGTTACTCCCTCTATGACAGCCTGCACCTCGACGGTTATTCCGTTCACGGAACCATCCTTGTTGCTTGCGACAAGTACTACCGTGTCGCCCACGCCGATATCCATGCCCCTTGCCAATAATTGAGGTACCAGCATATGATTGCGCTTCACCAGAGGTCCCTCATCTCCTCCATTGATTATACGCCCCCTCAGACCGGGACAGGTCCTGTCTTCCATGTCCGGATCCACGCCGTTCAAACGTATATTCGTGGTCTCCTTGAAATTGCTAAGGTTTGCGCCAAGCTTCACCCGCATGGAATAGGCGGCAACCCCATCCAGGTCATTCAGTATGTTTTCAACCTCTTTCACACGGTCTGAGTCGAGGTTTAATGTCAATGGCAGGTTTTCGATGGACGACACGTACCCTCTCCGGTGGATTTGGAGGTGTCCCAGCATGGAATCGGTTATGGTGTCAATCATTATGGAGCGGAACGACCCCGCCATGGACACGAAAAGCAGCAATGAAAACACTCCTACGGTAATGAGCATGCAGGTAAGAAGCGTGCGTCGCTTGTATCGCAGAAGATTGCGTGCTGAAAGGCGAAGAAGCTCAATCATGGCCTTTTCCCTCCACGTAACTGTCGACCAGCCTGCCGTCTTCCAGCCTGTAAACCGTTTCCGCCTCCGAAACGATGCGCGGATCGTGCGTTGAAAATATGAAAGTTGTTCCAAACTCATCACGCATTGCCTTCATGAGTGATATTATCCGGAATGCCGTTTCGTGATCCAGGTTGGCAGTGGGTTCATCCGCCAGTGCAATTCTCGGGCGGGTAACAAGGGCCCTGGCAACGGCCACTCGCTGTTTCTGCCCTCCGGACAGCTGGCCGGGATATTTCCCGGTCTGATCCGCTATCCCTACAGCTTCAAGAATTTCCCCGACCCTCGTACGCCGTTCAGAGGTTGAAAGGCGATGGATCATGATTAGAGGGTATTCCACATTTTCATACGCTGTTAAAACGGGAACCAGGTTGAAGTCCTGAAAGATAAATCCGACGTTCTTTCCCCTGAACGATGTCCGTTCGCGACTTGTCATGCCTGCCGCGTCAGCGCCCAAAACCCGGGCGGTTCCGGATGTAGGGGTGTCCAGACATCCCATCATGTTGAGCAGGGTCGTTTTTCCGCTTCCCGATGGTCCGATAACAGACACGATGGATGAGGATTCTATGGTGAGGCTGATATCCTGCAAGGCATTAACCTCGACCTCTCCGGATCGATATGTTTTACCCAGATTTGTTGTTTCGATAAGCGACATGATGTCCTCTTATTGCACAACGGATTATGACCTGTTTTATTGCAGGACTCCGCTTTAATTGTTTCATGGA
>SLRP01000137.1 GCA_007130845.1 Kiritimatiellia bacterium
AATTGACAGTTCATATACTGTATATTATACAGATATCATGAATACCAAACCGGAATTCGGAAATTTTCTGCGGGAGCAGAGAATGCTTCGTTATGCCAAGGATCCATCCTTTTCCGTGCGTGGATTTG
This sequence comes from Kiritimatiellia bacterium, assembly GCA_007130845.1. GTDB lineage: Bacteria > Verrucomicrobiota > Kiritimatiellia > SLAD01 > SLAD01 > SLRP01. Next base: position 129 of record SLRP01000137.1, read on the forward strand.
CGAAAAAGGTCAACGTCCAGCCCTCCTTCATTTCCAAGGTGGAACGCGGTGATGTCGGCCCGCCATCCGAAGCAACGATTATCCGAATCGCTGATGCTCTCGAAGAGGATCGGGATGTCATGTTGGCACTCGCGGGTAAGGTCTCGGAGGACCTTCGCCAAGCTATTGTGGCCCGGCCACTTCAATTCGGGGCCCTTATCCGGCAATTGAATAACGCATCCGAAAAAAAGCTATCCCACGTGCTCAAGGAAGCCAGCGCCAGTTACAATAATATGGATTGAAGACCCCTGCAGACGGCTTCCGAACCTGACTTCAATACTCTACTAAATCTGAGATTTTGAGAGCTTCAAGGCCATCTGAGATTACTCACGAACTGCTCTGATCAACTCGCTGTATTGCGTAAGGTCCTATCTTTTAATATGTTGTGACATTTTCACCTGAAACGTCGGATTTGGCTTGCATTCCGTGTTCTACTGTTTAATATACAGTAATCATATGTAGCGCAACCAATCTTCGCAAACGAAGGAGGCGGTTGATGAAATGCGATTATGGATATGCCCGAAGAGAGCTGATGTCTACTTCAGAGGGCACTGTTATCAGTTTGGATGTGGGCCGTTCCGGGATCAGCCTTGGTCCTCCTGCCCGTGCAATTACAGAAATCTCCAAGCCGATCAGCGCGGCCCATCCGATATTTCAGGAAAATCAAAATCCAACCAGGGAGGTATGTCATGCCACATGATCTGTACATGGATAACGATAAAGCCCGAATGATGTTTGTCGATGAACTCCCATGGCACGGCCTTGGCACGCCCCTTGATGGACCCGCAACATCGGCTGAGGCAATCAAGGCGGCCGGTCTTGATTGGACGGTACGGAAAGTCCCTCTGTTTGCCATTGAAGGTACTGGCGTCGTCCCGCTTAATGCACATAAAGGCATCGTCCCGGAGGACCGGTGGGGTAAACCGGATTGCCCGGTCTTCGGCATTGTGGGCAGGGATTATCAGCCCCTGCAGAACGTTGAGGCATTTGAATTCTTTGATTCGGTCGTGGGAGGCGCAAAGGCCATCTACCATACCGCCGGAGCATTGGGCAAAGGGGAGCGCATATGGATTCTCGCCAAATTGAACGACATGATGGAAGTTACGGAGTCAGATATGCTGGAAAATTATGTTCTTCTCAGCACGGGACACGACGGCCGCACCGCCATTAAGATCACCCTTACCCCTGTGCGCGTAGTGTGTCAGAACACACTCACCGTCGCCCTGTCAAGGGGCCATGAAATAGCCCGGGCGCATCACAATCGCAATATGGGCCGCCATCTGGATCACGCCCGCTCACAAATCCGCAGCCTGATGAACGGTTTCGCGAATCTGCAGGACTCTTTCCGGGCAATGACGCAATACCCGATGGACGATAAGGCTGTTGAGCGCTATGTCGAGCGCGTCTTCCCCCTGCCTGCTCGCACAGACGACAGCAAGAAGGCGGAGAGGGTTAATATAGAGCGGGACAAATGTGCACAGCTCTTCCGTCACGGCAAGGGTAACGATGATTCCGAGGCGAGAGGCACGCTTTGGGCGGCTTACAACGGTGTAACCGAATACGTGGATCACTGGCGCAGCCGCTCCAAACAACGGCACATGCACAACGTCTGCTTTGGAAACGGATACCGGATAAAGAACCGGGCCTTTCAACTTGCCAATGAAATTATGGGAAGATTCACACAGAATTGAGTCATGGAGAATATGAAGCGTAATGACCCGGTTGACGCATTGTATCTGTGAGGCAGTCAAACTGCCTGGAAGCACATTGCATGACGGCGCGGCGAAGGATGGTTATGTAAACTGTTATGATCAACACCAGTGCGCCGGCCACGATCAGAGAAACCACCAGACAGGAGAACAGAACATGACAGACAATTCACAAGACCAGACACAAGGGCCGAAGATCCCGCAGAACGATTATCCGACCGTCCGGCTGACATCGAGAGACGGCAAGCTGAAGATATATCCGAGGATGGTTCCAGATGGCAAAGGGGGCATGAAGATTTCACGGCCGGACGTTCTGAAGAAACTGCTCGGCACAGACTAGAATCCCCTACAGATGAAGAATTTGAGCATACAGGGACAGAAGCCTTGGCACACTATTTTGTCTATGGTGTTTGGTTACATTATGAACGTGCTGGTGCGGCGTGCAGTTTGATTCCAAGGGCATCTGCAACCTTCAGAACAGTATCAAACGTCGGAATCCTTTCTCCGGAAAGTGCCTTGTATAGACTTTCTCTCGATAAGCCTGCATCCCGAGCAACTTGAGTCATTCCTTTTGCGCGTGCAATATCACCAAGGGCCTTTGCAATAAACGCCGCATCGCCGTTTGATTCTTCTATACATGCTTCCAAATAGGCTGCCATTTCATCGGTCGTTCGCAGATGTTCAGCAACGTCATAGCGGGTTGTTTTATTTTTTTTATTCATGATGTCACCCTCCCATATGTTTCGCCAGATCTCTAGCACGCCTTATGTCGCGTGACTGCGTCCGTTTTATTCCCCCGGCGAGCAGAATTATAAACTCCTTCCCTAGCTTCTTGAAATACACCCGGTAACCGGGCCCACAATCAATTCGCAGTTCGGATATACCTCCGCCGGCATGCTTAACGTCTCCCATGTTGCCCATGACCATTCGCTCGATTCTAGCCTGAATCCGCGCTCGCGCCTGCAGATCTCTCAGGGAGTCTACCCATTTGGCAAATTCTTCCGCCTTGCGAACTTCAACCATTCACCACACTGTATCCCATTGACTACACCACATCAACCTGAATCACGCAGATTTTCGATGAAAAGTGGAGCCAGTTACTCTTGAAAATGTAGTTGGCAAAAAGGGGCAGAAACCATGGTACACGGCACTGATTTTCAAGGACTGGTTTTCACCACTGCTAAGCCAACCAATAATTGGAATTATTAATTTGCTCAACTGATTCTGGGTCCATGTTTGGCACTATGCACTAAAATGCACGGTTCAACTGACATTCCAACCTCCATTAAGGCCTTATTGGTTCTTGAAACACCTGATTCATTGCCTCAAACACCGCTTCCATGCCTACTAATAATGACCCCAAAATTACTGTCATGATTAATGCGATGAACAGTCCCACATATCCTGTGGTAAAACCAGCAATGGCGAATCCCTTGCCCGTCAATTCAATGGGTTTATTTTGGATTTTTGCATAGGCAATGTGGCCAAGCACGATAGCAATTACTGGCAATACAAACCCGCACAACAACCATCCACCGACAAGCCCGATTATCCCAACCACCATACTTGCTACGGCCATGCCAGATGTTTTGGGCACCGTTGTGAACGTAGGGGCTACGTTTGCCTTGTTCTGTGGCTGAGTTTCAGAAACTGCGGGACTATTAATAGGAATAGATATAAGCCGTTCGCAGTTCGGGCATAGGATTGATTCCCCAGCCATATCCTTTTCAGCTTCAAGCGACTGACTGCAA
>SLRP01000109.1 GCA_007130845.1 Kiritimatiellia bacterium
AGGTTCATCCCGTTTTTATACAGATATTTACAGGAAATTCACCCTGTTACATTTGACAGAACACGTTACAGGAAACAGGAGAAGATATGAGCGCAAACAGTGAAAACTCCCTTCCCTCCCTTCTGTCCATTTGCACTGAGAAATATGCAGATGAAACGGCAATTGAGTTCGGCGGACGGGCAACCGATTTCAAAACATTCCATTCCATGTCTGATCGAGTGGCTGCTTCCATGTCCGAACAGGGAATCAGAAAAGGAGACCGGATAGGTTTGTACTGCATAAACTCCGACGCTTTTGCCATGGCATATTTCGGGATCGTCAAGGCGGGGGCGACAGTGGTGCCCATCAACCTTCTGCTAAACCCGAGGGAAATTGCATATATTCTCAATGATTCCGAAGCCAGGGGATTGATATATTTCGAGGCATTTCAGGAAGCCGTGTCACTTGTCCGCCCAAATGTTCCTTCAATTGAATTTGTCGTTCGTATCGGACAGACTCCTCCGGCTGACGGCGAACTTGACTGGAAGGATCTGTTACAGACAGCCGGATCCTGTCCTGAAATCGAGTTCAGCCCTGATGAAGATACAGCAGCAATCCTTTACACCTCGGGGACAACCGGGAAACCCAAGGGAGCCATGCTTACCCACCGGAACCTTGCATCCAACGTTAACAGCATTCGCAATGCCCTTCATCTTGAACCTGGCCGGGATGTTCTGCTCGTTGTCCTTCCGATGTTCCATGCCTTCGCAGCCACTGTAGGGATGCTTTTCCCTCTCCTTAACGGATGCCGGATGATCCCATTGCCAAAATTCGATCCGGCCCAGGTAGCCGATGCAATTGAAAAACACAATGTCACCTTCTTCATGGCGGTTCCAAGCATGTACAACGTGCTTTTGAGGATGCCTACGGAAACAGTCGATAAGTTCAAATCCCTCACTTTATGCGTATCGGGCGGCGCAGCCATGCCCATCGAAGTAATGAAACAGTTCGAACAGCGTTTCGGGCTTCCGGTGTATGAGGGCGACGGACCTACCGAATGTTCGCCTGTGACATGCGTCAACCCCATCGGCGGAACGATCAAGCCGGGATCAGTAGGTAAAACGGTTCCGGACGTTGAAATGATCATATGCAACGATCACGGCAAAGAACTCCCATGCGGGGAAATCGGAGAAATATGCGTCAGGGGGCCCAACGTCATGAAGGGTTACTGGAAAAGGCCCGAAGATACCAAGGCGGCGTTCTTCGATGAATGGTTCAGAACCGGCGACATGGGATACCGGGATGAGGACGACTATTTCTACATTGTGGACCGTAAGAAGGATATGCTGATAGTTAACGGCATGAATGTGTATCCGCGCGTTATAGAGGAAATACTTTATCAATATGATTCCGTCCAGGAAGCGGCGGTGGTCGGCGAGCCGAATGACCTTCATGGGGAAATCCCTGTGGCGTATATAGCCCTTAAAGAAGGCAGTAATGCAGGCTCGAAAGACATACGTGATTTCTGCCGTGAACATCTTGGAAGACACGAAATACCCAGAAAACTGTATTTCGTAAAAGAGCTGCCCAAGAACGCAGCCGGGAAGATCCTGAAAAGGGAATTGCGAAAATCCGGTGAGTATGAACGTGGAATAAGGAACGACGGCAAGCCAGGATGAATCCCGGCTTAAATCCTGTCGGGTGTTTTTATTCCAAGCAGGTTCAATCCAAGCCGTAGAGTGGATTCTGTCAGTATGCACATGCGCATCCGGCTCTCCCGGACACCGTCTTCGGCTTTCAGGAACGGAACGTTTTGATAAAATGTGCTGTAGGCTTGGGAAATCTCGTATAAATATTCCGCCAAAATGTTGGGCTTGAATTGATTTGCCGCGCGTGTCACAGCTTCGGGAAACCGCACAAGACGCATCGCAAGCCTTCGCTCCATGGGATGATCCAGACGAACCGGATAGTCGGATGGATCAACATCCGGATGTCGTTCAGCATACTTGTCGCGCACACTTGCTATTCTGGCGCAGGCATATTGCAGATACGGTGCGGAATTTCCGTCAAGCGCCAACGCCTTCTCCCATTTAAACGTAACCACGCTCTGCGGATGTTGACTCAAATCCGCGTACTTAACCGCGCCGATTCCGACCGCTTCCGCTATGGCTTCTTGTTTCTCGGCAGACATGTCCGGACTGGTTTCCCGCACAATTGACAAAGCACGCGTCACGGCTTCATCAAGAAGTCTTTCCAGGCGTATCACATTGCCTTCCCGGGTTGAGAAGGTACCCTCGGGCAGTCTCATCAGCCCGAACCATACATGTTCCATGCGGCTGGAACAGCCCATGCGTTCGGCTATGGCGAAAATCTGCCGGAAATGAAGCTGCTGCCGCTCGTCTGTGACATATACGATGGCATCAGGATGATACTTTTCAATCCGGTATCTTATTGTAGCCAGGTCGGTTGTTGCATAATTGAAGCCGCCGTCGCTCTTTCTTACAATGCAGGGCGGAAGTTTCAAATCATCGAGGAATACCACCATGGCGCCTTCGCTCTCGACTGCATGCCCTTTCTCTTCAAGCTCGTCCACTATGCCCGCCAGACAATCGCGATAATGGCTTTCACCGTTTACCACATCAAACGAAACATCTAGTCTTTGATAAATCTTCTCAAACTCACTCATGCTCAGACCCACGAATTTCTCCCAGAGCGCGACATTTTCCGGATCGCCCTTTTGCAGCTTGACCAGCTCGGCACGGGCCTGATTCCTCCATGCCTCATCCTCCTGTGAACGTTCATAGCTCTTGACGTATATGCGCTCCAATTCCTCGACTGGGCTCCTTTCCATGGAGTCCCTGTCGAGAAAATGGCGGTACCCAAGGATAAGAAGGCCGAATTGCGTCCCCCAATCGCCAATATGATTGTCCGCTATTACACGATATCCGAGAAAGCGGTACATACGGTCAAGAGCGTTCCCTATGACCGTTGACCGGATATGTCCTATGTGCATCGGTTTGGCTACATTGGGACTGGAATAATCCATTACAATCGTGCGTCCACCCCCTGGTTGAGGCGTCCCGAGACGTTTATCCGCCTGAAGGTTTTCCAGGTAACCGGCCAGCTCCGAATCATTCAACGTAATGTTTATGAATCCCGGCCCCGCTATCTCAACACCGGCTATCAGCGGATGAGACCCTGATGCATCAATCGCGGCCTGTGCGATGTCCCGCGGCTTTTTCCTCAGGATCCTGGCCAGGCCCATGGCGGCATTGCATTGATAATCACCAAAGGACTCGTCGACAGTCGGCGACACACCAATGGAAGCAACGGACAAATCCTCTCCGGGAAATGCTTCGCGGAAGGCCCTTGCGGACCAATCTGATAATTGAGACTCAATTGAATTCACGCCGGAAACCTCGATTCCGGAGATTCAAAGCATGAATCGGGCATATACTCGGACATTATTAAATTGAATTTATAATTCATACGTGTATAATTGACTCTGTACAGGCACAATTTAAACTGAAATCTGTAATTCGAGGGATGAATCATGACTACTGCAGGGAAAACTTCAAAGAAAAAAACGGCCGGACGCAAAAAGAAGATCCCAACGACTTCTGAGGTAAC
>SLRP01000141.1 GCA_007130845.1 Kiritimatiellia bacterium
GCACCTTTTCCTGGTGTTCCTTGACGCGTTGGAGTTCTTCGAGCCTTTCGAGCTCCCGGATACGGGTTTCCACTCGGGAGATCTCCGTCTCCACCTGATCCTTTAGAAACCACGCGGCCTCATCTTGAAAAGCCTGCAGGGCATCCAGCCCATCGCGCGGATCGGCTTCCGCAACTACCCTGCGCATATCATCCCATGCCTTAAATAATCCTAACCACCCTTCCGCATGGGGCTGAAATGCGTACGGCCATGCGGCTTCCCTGTCCTCTGTTCCGGCATATGCCTCCATGTCTTTCCTGCCGGCATCGATTTGATTGTTCTTAATACGGTGGATGGATATGAAGTAGCGAGCCAGGGCGCCGTACCAATCCGGCCATTTTTCAGCCTCCTCCAGCACCTCTTCCGGGGTCACCTGTCCTACGATCAGCCTTGCGAGGGTCTGTGGCATTGCTCCGGGGTGCTCCTGATCACCCTCAAGCTCTCGCAATGTCGCATCCTGAATACCCCTGAGGTGGCGCAACATGTCCCGTTCCCTGTCTTCCACCCATGCAGGAACCGCCTGCAAGACACCTATCCACGGCCGTTCGACTCCGGTCCGCGGAAGTTTTACAAACAATTCCTGAAGCTTGGCCTCCATATCTCCGGGGCGTCCCCCGGCAAAAGCCGCCGCCGCCTCAACGATGGCCTCCTCATGTTCGGCTGTAAAGGGCTGGACCTCATATACTATTTCAGGTGGTGTCGGAGGAGTCGGGGGATCAGGATCTCCCGGGTCATGCGGAGGCGTCACTACCGGGGTCGGCGGGGGGGGCTCCTCAACATCGCGCTGTATCACGGCAAACACACCCAAACCGACCAAGCCCACTATTAAGACGCCTGCAATTACAAGGGTGCGGGATGTTCTTCTTTCCGCCTCTTCCGCGCCACCTTCATTGATGCGCGCAACGCGCAGGGCCTCTCGAAGGTCCGCCTGAAGAGACTTGTATGTGGGATACCGGAGACCTGGATCGGCTTCAAGCATGCGCGCTATGACATCCGTTGTCTCCGGCTGAAGGGAAGGCCGGATTGAGCTAAGGTTCGCGGCGGGCTCGTGAAGCCGGGCGAGGACAACGTCTTTGGCTGTATCCCCGTCAAACGGAGGCTGGCCGCTCAGAGCATGAAAAAGGGTGGCGCCCAGGCTGTAAATATCCGCGCGGTGATCTTCCTGCTCCCCCTTTGCCTTTTCGGGGGCAATATAGTACGGGGTACCCCAGATCTCGCCGGGATGAGCGCTCTTGTCAAGGAACCGGGCAAGCCCGAAATCCACCACCTTTGCCTGGTTATTCCTGCCGAACAGAATGTTGGCGGGTTTGATATCGCCGTGGATCAGGCCTATGTCGTTGGCAGCCTGAAGACCCTCTGACACCTGCATGGCTATTTCGAGGGCGTGGACCTCGTCTATGGCCTTGCCATCGGCAATCATCTGGTCCAGACGACCGCCGTCAACGAGCTCCATGACTATGTACAGTTGTCCCCGCTGCTGTCCGCAACTGTAGATATGAACGACATTGGGATGATTCAGCGCCGCGGCCGACCGGGCTTCGCGCAAAAAATTGGCCGAGAACTGTTTATCCTCGGCCAACGATTTATGCATCACCTTTATGGCCACCATTCGGCCCAGCGTCTCATCATAGGCGCGATAGACGGCGCCCATGCCGCCCTGGCCGAATTGTTCAAGGAGCAGAAAGGAGCCAAGACGCAGAGGGACCTCCTGTTTCTCACCGCATTCCAGGCATTTTATGATGGAAAAAGGCTCCATACCTTCCAAGTCCGTGTGATATCCGCACTTGGGGCAGGCAATCCTCGGAACGCGATCCGCATCTATTTCAACTGGCTTGCCGTCAGACAAAGTATACCTCAGAATTAAGCCGTTCCTTCAAACACAACGGGGATCTAAACGGTCCCTTGCGAGGCACGGCTGGTTCCATACAGATCATACCCATTTACAAGACTTTAAGCAATTCCGGACGAATAATCCAATCATACATGTATTATTTTTAACTTCCTCACCCGCACTCCGCAGAAATGCAGCGCTTCTTGCTGCTGCCATTACATACCAATGCGACTTTTCACACCGGGCATGACATCCGCAAATTCCGTGTTACATTCACCATTGCCATTTGCTAAACGCAGGAGTATTAAGATTACAGAGTGACATAAATCTGACCGGTAAATATGCACCCTGAATTCATCACCATAGGAAACTTCACGATATACTGGTACGGAGTGTTGTTTGCCTCCGCATTCATCATTGCCGTCATTCATTGGAGCTTGCTTGCGCGCATGGATAATCGCCCCTCGGGAATCGGCGTGGATCTCGCGTTGTGGATCATGGTTTCAGGAATATTGGGCGCCCGTCTGGCATATGTTATATCCGACTTTGAACATTTCCGCGCATCCCCCATGGAAATCCTGCGCATCGACCAGGGCGGCCTGATCTACTATGGCGGCTTCATTGCATCCTTCCTGGCTGTTCTTGTGTTCATAAAAGTGCGCAGGGAATCAATGTTATCCATGGCCGATTTCACCATAACAGGCATACCGATAGGCCATGCCGTAGGACGCATAGGATGTTTTCTCAACGGTTGCTGTTATGGAACAGCTTCTGATATTCCCTGGGGCGTATGGATTCACTCAGCCTTGCGGCACCCGACGCAACTGTATGAAACCGCCCTGAATGTATTGGTGTATTTCGCTCTCATGATCCTGTATTTTCGCAAACGGCGGGACGGATCGGTACTGGCCTTGTACATGGTGCTTTATCCCGCAGGCAGATTCGTCATTGAATTCTTCAGGGGCGACGAGAGGTTGAGCGGTTTCGGTCTCAATGTAGCCCAGGAACTCAGCCTGCTATTGGTTATTCTTGGAATAGTGTTGTGGTTTACCCTACCCCAACGCCTTTATCAACCCCATGGAAACTATAAACGCTGACTCTGAAGACCGCGGCACCCGGCTGGACATATGGCTTAACCGGCACATGCCGGACATGTCGCGCAACCGTATACAATCTTTGATAAAGGGCGGACACGTACGGATATCGGGACAATTGAAGAAGCCGCATTACCTTCTTCTGGGATCGGAAAGCGTAGAAATTGAAAGGCCTGATCCGCAGCCGGCGGCAATCATTCCCGAGGCTCTTCCACTGAACATTCTTCATGAAGATGAAGCCGTAATCGTATTAAACAAGCCGCCCGGACTCGTGATTCATCCTTCTCCGGGTCATGCCACCGGAACCCTGGTAAACGCGCTGCTCCACCGGTACCCCGAACTGTCTCTCCATGATGACGATACACGTCCAGGCATAGTGCACAGGCTCGACAAGGATACCACGGGCGTGATGATAGTGGCCCGCTCCGCGGAATCAGCCGAGCATCTTGTAAATCAATTCAAAACCCGTGCCGTACACAAGGAATATCTTGCTATAGTTCAAGGTCATATTGAACCCGAATCCGGAGAAGTAGAAACGCTGGTAGGCAGAAGTCCGGGCAATCGCAAGAAGATGAGCGCGCATCCTGAACACGGCAGACAGGCGGTTACCAGGTATGAAACCGTGGAACGGTTTAAAGACGCAAGTCTGGTGCGCATGACCATCGAGACCGGTCGCACACACCAGATACGCGTCCACATGACATATCTAGGGCATCCTGTTTACGGAGACCGCACCTACGGGAAGGCCGGGCGCAAGGACGCAGCCATCGCCGTTGACCGCCAGATGCTGCATTCCGAACGGCTGTCACTTACCCATCCAATCACACTTGAACCTATTGAATTTCGTGCGCCGATGCCGGACGACATGCGTGAATTGATACAGGGAATGCGGGAGAAATGAGTTATAATGGCAAGCTCTACCGGAATGCGATTCCATACATTGAAAGAAACTCCAATGTGGATTTCCAGTCATTGCATACACAGCCGTTTGTGACAGCCGCCAGACTGCTTTCCCACCGGTCACCCGCTTTGAATTGCATCGGACCGTTTCATGTACCAGAATGGAAACCATGTCATCCGAATCCAAAAATGGAATAACCCCCGGCAAATTCGACCGGTTGATCAGCGATGTTGCGAATTATCTGGAATATCAGCGGGACGAAGGAGTACGTGAAATAGAAATTGACCCCGATACATTGAAGGAGCTCAAGGTCATACCTGAAAGCCGTTCATCCCGGACTGTCGGCAGTATTTCCGGTTTGGAAGAAATTGCCGGGCGTGTGGCGGGGTGCAGGAAATGCCCGCTCTGCGAGTCACGCAACCGCACTGTCCCGGGACAGGGTTCGTCCAATCCGGATATCATGTTCATTGGAGAGGGGCCGGGAGCGGATGAAGACCGTCAGGGCCTGGCTTTTGTAGGACGCGCGGGACAGTTGTTAACGAGGATAATTGAAGCCATGGGCTTAACGCGGGATGAGGTTTGGATCGGAAACATTGTAAAATGTCGTCCGCCCGGCAATCGCGCCCCGCATCCCGACGAGATGGAGGCATGTCTCCCCTATCTGCGCGAGCAGGTCGCATTATTAAAGCCCAAAGTCATCGTCACATTGGGAGCAACTGCGGTAAAAGGCCTTCTGGACGTCAAAACTGGAATTACCAAGCTTCGAGGAAACTGGTTGAGTTTCGAAGAAATCGACGTGATGCCGACATTTCATCCCGCATATCTGCTCCGAAATCCGGCGGGCAAGCGTGATGTATGGGAGGATATGAAGGCGGTACTCCACCGCCTTGACCGAAAGCCGCCTGAAAGGAAGTCACGTTAACAGCATTTATTCGCCTGCCGGTTAAGGCATGAGCGTTGTCAGTCAGGCAAATGCTGAGGTTTTTCGTCTTTTACGTCCACCGGCATGGTTGCCGTTTTCAGGTCATCCCGATCAACCCCCCTCGCTCTGCTCAACAGATTCTTCAGGAATGCCTTTTACAAGTTTGAAGACCGCGCTTCGCACTGACTCCGGATTTTCGGATATTGCACGGATGACAGGGACTTCTTCCGGAATCGCCAGCTGACCTTTGAGATGACTTCCCTGCTCCGGGAGGGTAAAAGCCTTTTTACAGTTGGGACAACGGCCACGCTTGTTCGAATCCGAATCCCGAATCCAGAGCTTCTGGCCGCAGATGGGGCAACTTATCTTGAAGTCGGTTTCTCCTTCGTCGCGAAGAATCAGAACGGCGACCGGCTTTGCGGATTGATCCGACAGTCGCCGGTAAATTGCCCTCATCTTGTCAACAGAGATCACATCAAGAAATTTAACCAGAAGCATAAGGGCATCAGCCTTGCTTACTGCCTTGTCCCAGGAGGCGTTCAACCGTGGATCGCCGGCGAGAACATCCAGTTGTACTGTTATATCGTACAGGTCCAGTTCGCCGGTTCCATTGGATGCATCAGGACACGCGGTACCCACAAAACTTTCACCCATATCCTGGTAGATGCTCAGAACAAGCACTTTTACCGCGCTCTTTGTATTCTCTGCTGACATATGCCGCATTCTGTCATAATTGTATGGACCAGGCAATACAATACAGTCCGCCGTACACGGAAGCGAACCCGTCTAAAACAGGGAATTGCCGCCTTATTTCACCTTATTATCTTCGCGCCTTTTCCTGACAATTTCCTCCGCCAGAGAAAATGGGACAGCTTCGTAATGCTCGAAGTGCATGGAGAAGGAAGCACGCCCCTGGGTAAGGGTCCGCAAGGTATTGGAATAGCCGAACATCTCGCTCAGCGGGACCATGCCTCTTATCATCTTATTGCCCTTGAAGGTGTCCATGGATTCGATGCGTCCGCGGCGCTGGCATATTGAGCTGGTCACAGGGCCCATGAAGTCTTCAGGGGTCACTACCTCCACGGACATGACGGGTTCAAGCAGTTCCGGACTGGCCTTCAGGAACAACTGCTTAAATGCGGCGCGTCCGGCTTCCTGAAAGGCGAAATCACTCGAATCAACATCGTGATATGAGCCGTCCACAAGGGTAACCCGCATATCCACGACCGGATAACCCGCATACGGTCCGGTGGACATGGCTTTGACAACGCCCTTTTCCACCGCCGGTATATATTCAGAAGGAATACGCCCTCCGACTATTTTATTCACAAATTCAAAACCTTCTCCCGGACTCATTGGTTCCATGATCAGCTCCACATGGCCGTACTGCCCCCGGCCTCCGGTCTGCTTGACATGCTTGTAAGCGCCTTTAACCGCGCTGGTGGCGGTTTCGCGATAGGCCACCTCGGGGCGGCCCACATCAGCCTTGACATTGAACTCGCGTTTCAACCTGTCCACGATGATCTCCAGATGAAGTTCACCCATGCCTGAGATGATGGTTTCAGAGGTTTCCTCATCAAATGAGACTATGAAGGTCGGGTCTTCATCAGCCAGGCGTTGCAGGGCGGTACTTAGTTTCTCACTTTCCGCCCGCGCCTCGGGGTTGATGCTTATGGATATCACCGGCGCCGGAAATTCTATGGCTTCCAAATGAATGGGTTTATCCTCCGCGCAAATTGTATCTCCTGTCTTGGTGTCCCCAAGACCGACCACGGCGACGATGTCCCCTGAATGTGCCGAGTCAAGCGCCTCCTGCCTGTTTGCATGCATCCGGAGAATTCGACCGACGCGCTGGGTCTTATCGCGCGTGCTGTTGTACACGGTGCTCCCTGCCTTGAGGACTCCCGAATAGACCCGGACATAAATAAGCTTGCCCATATGTTTGTCGGCCGTGATCTTGAAAGCCAATGCGGCCAGGGGTTCATCATCTGAAGGGTGGCGCAGGTCAACCACGTCCTCCTCGGCTATATTGACAACGGGAGGCACATCTTCAGGCGAAGGCAACAAATGCGTCACACCATCCAGCAGGCGCTGTATACCCTTGTTTTTGAAGGCGGAGCCGCAGTAGACTGGAACAACGCGGCGTGAAATAGTAGCCTTACGCAAGATTGCCCATATCTCATCCGTGCTGAGATCGCCTTCCTCAAGAAATTTCTCCAGAAGGGCGTCATCCTGCTCGGCGCACTTTTCGACAAGGTTCGCACGCCATTTATCGGCATTCTCCTTCTTATCCTCTGGAATATCCTCCTCGTGAAAATACATTCCCATGGAGGTCTCATCATAGTAGACTGCCTTCATGTTCACCAAATCTATGATACCGGAAAAGTTTTCCTCCTGCCCGATGGGCACAACAACTGGAACCGCGTTAGCCTTGAATTCATCCTGAATCTCATCCACCACCCCGAAAAAATCCGCGCCTACCCGGTCCATTTTATTTACGAACGCTATCTTGGGAACATTGTAGCGCTCGCTCTGCATCCAGACCTTTTCGGACTGTGGCTGAACTCCTGCCACAGCACAGAAAAGCGCTATTGCGCCGTCCAGGACACGCAGGCTCCGCTCGACCTCAACTGTAAAATCCACGTGCCCGGGAGTATCAATTAGAGAGATCGAGTGGCCGCGCCATTCCGTGGATGTAGCGGCCGAGGTGATGGTTATTCCACGCTCCCTTTCCTGGTCCATCCAGTCCATCACCGCGGCGCCGTCATGCACCTCGCCAAGCTTATGGGACTTGCCTGAATAGAATAGAATTCGCTCGCTAACAGTGGTTTTTCCGGCATCGATGTGCGCCATGATGCCTATATTTCGAATTTTTGATATGGGATATTTTTTGGACATAACTCACCTTGGATAAATTCCGATTCCACCTGTTAAATACACCCCACGCTATCGGATTCACGCGGGAAATGGGGGAATATGGAGTTTGAACCAGCGTTGTGCAAGCATAAATATGGATTTTTCCGGAATCATCCAGCCGCTCACTGCCATGAAGCCGCCGCAACCGGGAATCCCCGTGCGCTGTTGATATTGCGGCTGATTTCCTTGTCATTTGTCCGCAATTCCGGTGATTAAAGTATTGCCATTTCATTCTCAGCACTAAATATTCAGCGATCAACAATATCAAGGGGGCACATGATCGATAACATCATCATATTCGGATATCTGATGGGGATCCTGGCTTTGGGGCTGTGGTCCGGACGGAACATAACAAGCATGGAGCACTTTTCCGTGGCTGGACGGTCTTTCAAATCCCTTGTCATATTCGCAACTCTATCCGCCTCGTTCATAGGAGGCGGTTTTTCCATAGGCAATGCCGAGAAGGTTTTTCTATTCGGCATTGTTAATATATTCGCTCTATGGGGTTTCAGCCTGAAAGAAATTCTGGTGGCCGCCTTTATTGCGCCGAGAATGGATCGTTTTAACAACTGCATATCCGTAGGCGACATAATGAAGCGCGACTACGGAACGACGGGCAAGGTGATAACGGGGGTATTTTCGCTGCTGTTATGCGCTGGAATAGTAGGTGCTCAGGTTGGCGGGATAGGAATTATTTTCAACGTATTTCTGGATATACCCCCAAAAATTGGGATTTTGATAGGTTGTGGGATAGTAATCACCTATACGACCGTCGGAGGCATGCGTGCCATCGTCTTTACGGACATTGTGCAATTCATAGCGCTTGGCATAGCCATTCCACTGACATTGTATCTTGGAATCCAGCAGGCTGGAGGCTGGGAAGCGCTTCGCGAAGCCACCCCGCCATCCCATCTCGCGATCCCGGGCGCGGAATACACCACCCTGGCATTTGTGTCGTTGTTCCTTACATTCCTGCTGGGTGAAACCCTTGTTCCTCCATACATGCAGCGGTTATACATAGGAAAGAACGCGCGGCACACCGCGCGCGGCACCTTGTTAAGCGGTCTCTTCTCTATTCCTTTCTTCGCCGTCACGGGTTGCATAGGGCTGTTGGCTCTGGCCATAAATCCGGAACTTGACGCAAACATGTCACTGCCGTATGTGATCCGCGAAGTTCTGCCGATAGGCATAAAGGGACTGGTTATAGCCGGTGTCATTTCCATAGTCATGTCCTCAGCCGATTCCTTTCTTAACGCGGCGGCAATCGCGTTCACGCACGACATCGTAAAACCATTTTCAAAGGATAGTATTACACCCAGGCAGGAGCTCTGGATTGCCAAGGCAGTAACCCTTTCAGTGGGTATCATGGCCATAATATTTGCCATAAGGATTCAAAGCGTCCTGGACATACTTATATTCGCCTATAATTTCTGGGCCCCCATCATTCTGGTTCCATTGGTAGGCACCCTTCTTGGGGTACGGGCTAATTTATGGAGTTTTATAGGAGGCGGTATTGCCGGCATATCGGGCGTTCTGGCTTGGAACGCAACACTCGGAGAGCAAACCGGCGTAGACGGTCTGGTCATAGGCGTATTCTGCAACACGGTTGCCTTCGCGTTCATATCCACGTTCGCGCCTCATGCGGACGGGACGGAGAACAACGCGTCATAACGCTCCATTCCGATGTTGCGGAAATCGTTTCCCGGCCCCGTTATTTCATGGCAACAATCACCCTGTCATGATCTAATAAGCATGCAGGGCATGCGGCATATGAAGACAGCCAAACGCATAGCAAAGCTGGGTACTGAAACGGCCTTTGCAGTATCAGCAGACGCCAGAGCCTGGGCCGACAGGGGCCATGACGTTTTCCCCTTTCACCTGGGCGACATGAATATTCCCACCCCTTCCAACATCGTCGAGGCCGGATACAGGGCCATGCTCGACAACAAGACCACCTATTGCCCCGCCGCAGGCATTCCCGAGCTTCGGGCGGCCATGGCGGAGGATATCGGCAGGGCGCGCGGCATCGAATACGATATAGACAACGTCTCTGTTCAGCCGGGCGGCAAACCGTGTATCGGGAAGTTTCTCATGGCGCTGATGAACAGGGGTGACGAAGTGCTGTACCCTAATCCCGGTTACCCGATATATGAATCCCAGATTGAATTCCTTGGCGGAACGGCCGTGCCATATGGATACATCCCCTCGGAGAAAGGATTCAGTATTGACCGTGACAAGGTGGAGGCGGCAATCACTCCCAGAACCCGCCTGTTCATATACAACAACGGGCAAAATCCGATCGGCGCGGAATCGGATGACGATGAAATGCAATGGATAGCGGACCTGGCACAAGAGCGCGATATGTTCGTGTTATCAGACGAACCTTATTTTGATATCCGCTACAGGGGAAAAAGCAAAAGCATAGCCGGTCTGCCGGGCATGCAGGAGCGAACGGTAATAGCATATACTTTTTCAAAGAAGTACGCCATGACCGGCTGGCGTCTGGGCGGCGCTGTCGGCCCGAAGAAGGTCATAGACGTCATCAACAAACTGAATGTAAACCATGAATCCTGCACGTGCCATTTCATCCAGTGGGCAGGTATCGAGGCCCTTAACGGCGATCAGTCCGGCCATGAAGAAATCATACAAACGCTCGAAAGACGGCGCGACCTGCTGGTTGACCTGCTGCGGGACATTGACGGGGTTTCAGTATACAAGGCGGATGTTACATTCTATCTCTTCCCGGACGTGACGGAAGTCTATAAACGCAAGGGGTATGAATCACAGGCTGAAATGAGGATTGAAGCGCTGGAAAAAACCGGCGTTTCATTCTGCTCACGAAGCCATTTTGGCAAGCCATTACCGGATGAAGACAAGGTATTCATACGATTCGCATATTCCGGTATCGACATAGACCGTATCGAGAGCGGGTTGAAGAAGCTCAAGGCCTTCTGGGAAAGTTGACTCGCAACGGAGCGATTGCGTTATTGGATGTCTCATGGACATAATTGAAGCCTGTTCGTATACAGGGATGAGCGGATATTTCGACTGCGGGGATATCGGAAGGCGGGGGAAGCTGAGTCGGGTCAGGGTATCCGACTAAGTGTAGCCGTTTAAGTGTATCCGGTTAAGTGTAAAGAGCGGGGGTTATGACGGTACCTTTCGGGCATGAGAAGCTAGTGGTCCATCGTTATGAACATCGCGTAGCGACCATGCTTACGGCGCTTTCAAAGGCGGTAACCCGTCAATAACACCCTTACTCGGATACACTTTCTCGAATACCCTTACGCGGCCACACTTAACCGACTCCCCTTGCGCTGTCTTGTCCGTCATCGCTATAGCGACTGCAAAAGCCCGATCGACTGAATGGGTGTCCCATTTAGGAACTCAGGTAATG
The DNA here is from genome assembly GCA_007130845.1 of Kiritimatiellia bacterium. Lineage (GTDB taxonomy): Bacteria > Verrucomicrobiota > Kiritimatiellia > SLAD01 > SLAD01 > SLRP01. Next base: position 11,101 of record SLRP01000141.1, read on the forward strand.
AGAAGGCGCTCAGAGGAAAAGAACCTAAAAAAGAATAAGAGAAGAGTTAACGCGAAGGTGCGGAGCAGATAAGGAATCGGCATTCTTCTTTATTTCACACTTGAACGCCGCCCTCAACACACAGCACTTCATGTTTTTTACTACCAATGCATTGATTATCCGGTAACATGGCCCTTCCAACAGGGACAATACAGGAACAGGTCCGGCGAATCATATGCAGAAAACCATTGTTATATCACAGCGAAACCTGTCGCGGACAACATCCGGAACTCCGCGCAAGGTTCACGAAGAAATTCGTTTGCTTTCGGAACTGGGTCACCGCGTGTATGCTATTTCCGAAAAAATCAACCGCGACGCTGTACGCCAATCCGGGGGTATTCCCGTCAAGACTCTGCGCTGGCCGGTCAACAGCTATGTTCGCCGGTTATTCTACGATCGGCAGGTACGGAGATTAGCAAGGAAAATCAAATCCGACCTGGTGATAGGGCACGGCGATATCATCAATCAGGATATCCTTTTCATCCACAACTGCGTGCATCTGGCGCACGAGCAGGTATACGGCCGCCCCATGGACAGCAGGTATCCCAGAGGAAGGATTCACAAGGCTATCCTGTCCGCCCGGCATTTCAAAATGCTGGTATGCAACTCACACCTCATGAAACGTGATCTCACCAGCCGTTTCGGTATCCCGGACGAAATGACAACCGTTCTTTACCCCGAATACGACGATACGATATTCCGCATGGAGGATCATTCCGAACATCGAAACCGTTTCCGGGAAATACATGATATCGGGGAAAGCGAGTTTGTTGTCGGATTGATAACATCCGGCGACTTCAAGAAACGGAATGTTGAACTGCTTATCCGCGCTGTTCACACCCTGTCAAAACGCGAGTCGTTTAGGATCCTTCTGGTAGGGGAAAAAAATCCGGCCCCGGCCATGGCATTGACACGCGAACTGGGAATGGAAAAGAATGTGATTTTCGCGCCGTGCATTGACGATGTCCAGATGTATTATCACGGCATAGACCTGTTCGTCATTCCCGCCCTTATTGAGGAGTTCGGCAGAAGTGTTCTGGAGGCCATGGCATGCGGAAATCCCGTCATTGTAAGCGACCGGACAGGGGCATCGGAAATAATGGAAGGCCCTTCGAGGGACTTCATTTTAAACGATCTGACGGTTGAATCTCTGGCGGGACTGATATCCGAGCTTCACAGCCGTCCAGAGCTCCGGCGCGAACTTGGCGAAATCAACCGTAATACCGCGGCAGGTTACACCGCTTCGCGACAGGCTGAACGGTTTTCAAACATAGTGGAGCCGTTTATAGCGGGTTCAAGCGGTTGAAAAACATATCGACCGGCGCACACCCATTTCTTTATTCCGTGTCACAGCATGGCCCTGTCCAGGCATCATTCGGAACAAGGCTGCGCGCCCGCAGGACGCCTTCTCTTGCTTGCCCTATTGATGAGCCGGTTTTAAGCTTACGACATGAGTGCTGAATCCACGGATATTTGCGGGCCTGCGTTAATTGCCGGGGCCACGTCCACTTTGGGGTGGGCGTTGTATCGCATTAATCATTTCAGGGACAGAATTCCGGTGTGTAACACGCATACTGACGGAGCCTTCTGCCGGAAGTGGAGCCGGGTGAACACCGAGGACACGGATGAATGGCTGAGGTTGATATCGCGTACAAGACCCGCATACCTGATTTATTGCGCCGGAGTCTGCAATGTCAAACAGTGCGAAAGATATCCTGCATGGGCACGGCGCATAAATGTTGATGCAGTGGCCGGCCTTGCCGAAAAATGCCCTCCTTCGGTAAGATTGGTATATGTTTCTTCTGATCATGTCTTCGGAGGACGCGCCGAGCCTTATACCGAGAGTGACGTTCCTGACCCGGTAAGCCTTTATGGACGGCTACGTGTCGAGGCGGAGCGACTTATAAGGGAACTTCGGCCCGACGCCCTGATCATTCGCCACGGACCATGTATAGGCCCATCACCATCCGGCAGGAAAGGTCATTGGGACAGCCTGGCATACAGGCTGAGTCGTGGCAGACCCGTGACTGTGATTGAAGGCGAGCAGCGTTCCGCCGTATGGGCAGATGACGCGGCAGGCCGTGTCCTGGAGTGGGCCGAGTCAGGTCATTCAGGAGTCCGGCATATAACCGCCGGGCAATCCCTGTCCCGCCCGGCGCTTGCAGCAGCCATTTGCCGCGCACGCGGGCTGCCCAGGCACTTCGTCATACGCAACCGCCGCACACTGGACGAACCGCATTTGGGCAAGGTTGAGCTGGCGACGGAGTTTAATGACACCCCTCTGCGGCCTGCCGCCGCTTCAGGCCCGATTCCACACGCTA
>SLRP01000096.1 GCA_007130845.1 Kiritimatiellia bacterium
AACTGGACCATCTCCATATTCTTTATTGGAAGCCCGGCGCGATTTGCCATGGCAACCCCGTCTCCGGTCGCAAGATCAGGATTGCTGGTGTACAAATACACCTTTCCCGACCCTCCCGTAGCCAGCACCGTGTGCGACGCACATATGGCTATTATATCTTTATTTGAACGGTTCAGAAAATAGGCGCCAATGCATCTGTTTATGCCTGGATGCTTCAACCAACCAGTCGTAACCAGATCAATGGCCATATGTCCGGGCAGCACCGTTATGTCGGGGATTTCCTCAACTCGCGATGTCAAGGCCACCATGATTTCACGGCCTGTTATATCCCCTGCATGCAGTATCCGTCGCCGCGAGTGTCCCGCCTCATGCCCCAGATCATAGGAATCTCCATTCCCGTTCTTTCTTTCGAAACCTACTCCCAGCGATTCCAGTTCCCTTATACGTCCAGGAGCCGCTTGCACAATAGAGCGGACAACCCCTTCATCGCACAAACCATTTCCCACAGATATTGTATCCCGGACATGAATGTCAAAATTGTCGGCTGGATCCATGACACAGGATATACCCCCCTGTGCCCATCCCGTGTTGCTATCCAGCGGTTCAAGCTTGGTGGCAAGTATGACTTTCCCGCGGGAACTTAACCTTATTGCCGAAATCAATCCCGCTATACCGCTTCCAATGACAAGGAAATCGCATTCCTTCGTAGTCATAAATCTAACAACCCTTTCCCAGTAACCACGACAGTCATATCGGCGCCATTCAAACTTCATTCAAGCAGTTATGCGAGGCTGCAATTCATATATGAACAATCATCACTTGAATCAGTTTAACTGCACACCCCGAATTCAGCTTAACCCATCATAGCTCCTGCAGAGACTAACCGAAAAATCCGGAGATTATTTTTATCGCACTGCCCTGTTGATTCCCATACGCTCGAATAGAGCGCTTGCAAGCAAGGGGAATGCTATAGTGGCATCACAAACCACGCTGGATTCCACAGCCTCATTCTCATATTTCCCCCAGCTCTTCGACTCAGAGATGGTGCAGCCGCTCAACCCCCCGAATTCAGGACGGTCGGTTGTTATCCTGACCCCATAATGATATCCGTCGGCAATAGGATTGTGATCCCTGTTTTTCATGTTCAAATACGGATACACCTGCTGGGCCCAGTTCCTGGGAACACCGCCTCCCAAAGTTACCAAACCGGATCGCACAGGACCGTTCAGCAGTAAGTTTGCATACTGGTCCACGTCACCAAGGGTATCAAAAACTACTCTTCGACCATTACCCAGCGCACCCGTCTCATTCCCGAAAACAACGTTCATGCCCAGCTCGCTGTCCGAAATCGCCGGCACAAAAAGTTTCACGCCATGACGGGCTGCTTCCGTAAGAATTCCCCTGCCTTTCAGCATGTTCCCCAGCTGTGTGCAGAATGAGTTTGTCGTAATCGTATGAATACCATCGCAGATAGCATCATATTCAAATTCCGGCAACATGGCTATAAGCACCTTCTCCGCCTTTCGGAAACCTTCCTCTGGAAGATAGGTGTCATATATGCGGTTGATCTCTTCATTGCGAAGCGAGACGTCGTCATCATTCACACTGCCTATGTAATGAGCCTGCTCGTCCGATGCCACTATATTGCACATGTCGTGGGAAAGAGTCGCTCCGGTGCATATGATCGCGTCAACCAGATTATGTTCCATAAGACGTATGATCGTCAGCCCCATGCCCGCCGGCACCATGGCTCCGGCAAGACTCATCACCCGGAAACAATCACTGTCACGGCACATTGCCTCCCATACATCCAGAGCAAAAGACAAGGACCGTCCCTGAAATGAACAACCCGACAAAGCGGTAATCAGTTCATTTACAGACCGAGCCTCAACTGGATCTACCGGCTCAATCTTCCGGCTCAAGTACCCTCCGGACAAACCTTTGCTTGAAGAATCAGCATTCAAAATAAGTATACCCCCTCAATCCGTTTTCATATGCGGACATTATGTCGCGACGCTCCTGAGGCGATAGCCGTCCGTCCCGAACGGCACGCTCCGCGTTCCTGCGCACACGGTCAACCAAGTCCGATGGGTTGTACTCCACGTATGACAGCACGTCGGCAACCGTATCTCCGGAAATCTCCTTCGCATACTCGACGCGTCCGTTTTCGTCAATATAGACGCTTACAACATTGGTATCCCCAAGCAGATTGTGCAGGTCTCCCAGAGTCTCCTGATAGGCTCCTACAAGAAATAAACCCATATAGTAGTCGGCATCGTTTAACGGATGTACCGGGAGGGATTGGCGTACCTCATTCAAATCAATGAAGCGGCTTATCTTTCCATCGCAGTCACATGTTATGTCCGCGAGTGTTGCCCGCCTGTCAGGGGATTCATTCAACCTGTGAACAGGCATTACCGGGAACAATTGCTCAATAGCCCATGAATCAGGCAATGATTGAAACACACTGAAATTACAATGATAGACGTCGGCAACCGAATTTCGCAAACCATCCAATTCCTCAGGGACATACTTCCTTCCTTCCAGGTTGGCCGCTATCCGGTTGATTACATGCCAGAATATCCTCTCCGCCACGGCACGCTCGCGCAATGCCAGGGCTCCGCGGTCAAACATGGACCGAACTTCATCCCTGTAATACATGGCGTCATGATAACACTCCTGAAGATTGTCAGGGGTCAGCGTGTCGTTCACATGCATGAGATTGTGTATCATCTCATTGCTTTCCTCTGACACTGATTCCGGAAGTCCGTGGGATTCCATGCGGCTGACATCCAGAACATTGAACAATAGAACGGAATGATAGGCCACGGTGGCACGCCCGGACTCACTAACTATTACGGGATGCGGTATTCCGGCTTCATCGGTTTGCGCCATGATTATTTCAACCACGTCCGCCGTGTATTCGTCGACAGTGTAATTGCTGCTGCTTGTAGAATTGGTATGAGATCCGTCATAGTCCACGGCCATACCACCCCCTATATTGATGATACCCATTGCAGCTCCCTCTTGCACCAGGCTTACGTAGAACCGGCACCCTTCAGCTACAGCGTTGCGGATGTTGCGAATATTGGAGATTTGGGAGCCCAGGTGGAAATGCAGCATTTCAAGACAGTCCAGCATGCCGCGCCGTCTCAGGCCGTCAACAACGTCGATTATATGCGAAGCGTTCAACCCAAACATGCTTCGATCCCCGCCGGACTCCATCCAATGGCCTTCAGCCCGGGTGGCCAGCTTCGCGCGCACTCCCAGACGCGGACGCGTATTAAGCCGTTCGGCCCTCTCCAGCACCAGATCCACCTCTCCCGGCATCTCAAGAACCAGTATTGTCTGCAACCCCATCTTCCGTGCATGCAGAGCAAGATCAATGAATTCTTCGTCTTTGTATCCGTTACATATGATAAAGGCATTCGGGTCGGTCATATACGCAAGAGCGGCTATGAGTTCAGGCTTGCTGCCAACCTCGACACCATGATTGTACGCGTGACCGAATTCCGTGATCTCCTCGACCTCGTCGCCGAAGAAC
>SLRP01000131.1 GCA_007130845.1 Kiritimatiellia bacterium
ATTCCTCCTGGATGGGGAGAACCGGTCTTCGACAAAGCGGAAGCCAAACTCGCCCAGGCAATGCTCTCTATCCCCGCGACGAAAGGTTTCGAGATAGGTTCCGGTTTTTGGGGAACTAGAATACGCGGATCGGAACATAATGATATGTTTACGCGCAAAGGTGCCGGTCTGGGAACTTCTACCAATCGAAGCGGAGGCATACAGGGGGGGATTACCAATGGTGAGCCTGTGGTATTCCGCGTTGCATTCAAGCCGCCGGCCACCATATCCATGACTCAGAATACCGCGGATTTTTCCGGGCGCAATACCGACCTGGTGGCAAAAGGCCGCCACGATCCATGTGTTGTCAATAGAGCCGTTCCTATAGTGGAATCCATGGCGGCACTTGTCTTGGCCGATTTGGCTTTACGTCAGCGTGCCCGGGAATGGCCTGACAGGTAAGAACGTTAAGGAATTCCGGAAAAACACATCGTTATTGCCGGGGCTACATCCGGCTGTGCCGGATGCCGCCTTGTTCTGAATCATTGCTGTGTGAGAAGTCATCCCTGATATTGCGTTTTGGGTGGCGCTTTTCCCTGAATATGGCATGATGCATGTAAATAGACAGGAGGTGTTACATGTCCGATGTGATCCCTAATGAATATATGGATTTGTTCGAGAAGAAGTCCTTTGCGCATTTTGCCACTCTGATGCCTGACGGACGGCCTCAGGTAACTCCGGTCTGGTGCGATTTCAAGGAAGGGTATGTTCGAGTAAATTCAGCAAAAGGAAGGCAGAAGGATAACAATATACGCCGCGATCCCAGGGTGGCTCTGGCAATTCATGACCCGGATAATCCCTATCGTTATCTAGAGGTGAGAGGAACGGTAGAGGATATTACGGAGGATGGGGCCGAAAAACACATTGACGCTTTGGCAAAAAAATATCTGGGTCTGGATCGGTATCCCTTGCGTTCTGAAGGGGAGGTGCGCGTGATATACAAGATCAAACCGGAACACGAAACGCACATGAATGTGGGTTGATCAGCTTGATCATTATATTGGCATGCTGAATTCCGGCAGGCATCTTCCAACCACGGCCCGGCCGGATTTAAGTTATTACGGCATTGAAAGAAGGTATTGGTTGACTTTTTATAGTGCTCAACCCTTCCGGATTAAAAGCAGCTCACTGGAAAATAATCAATTTTTTAAAAAAGTTGATTGACAGTCATGCGAATTTAAATATGGTCGAGTGAGTCTCATGGACTAGGCGCTTTGTAGCCTTGGAATCATGTTGAATTATTTTTTGCGGGCCTGCTCTGCACTCTTAGTTCCGCGAGGGGCAAAGGGCGGCGGAGGGGGTGTATTCTTTTATGCACGTTGCGCATTTGCGGGAGGTATAAAAGTTCCGGCGTGGGAAGTGAATCGGGATCATGCTGCCTTTTTGGGTTCTTCCCTGTACAGCGATATTTAGATATCCATTCTGATAGGGTGAGGTTGTATGCTGGGTTGTTGAGCCCACGTAGCTCAGTTGGCAGAGCACGTCCTTGGTAAGGACGAGGTCAGCGGTTCAATCCCGCTCGTGGGCTCCATGTGAGTCCAGGCATTGAGAGGCTGGTGTCAGGGGGGCGGGGATGCCTTGTATGTCTGGTTTACAGCTGCTGTGTAACGGGTAAGAGTGGTTAAAAAGAAATGTAATCGAGGAGGACAGTATCAATGGCTAAGGATAAATTTGAACGAACTAAGCCGCACGTAAACGTGGGGACGATCGGTCACGTGGATCATGGGAAAACCACGCTTACCGCCGCCATCACCAAGGTGCAGGGGGCCAAGGGATTGGCGGATTTCATATCTTATGACGAGGTTGCCAAGGCGTCGGAATCGGCGGGTCGCCGTGATGCTACTAAGATTCTGACGATTGCCACCTCTCATGTGGAGTATCAGTCCGACAAGAGGCATTATGCTCATGTTGACTGTCCAGGGCACGCTGATTATGTGAAGAATATGATTACCGGCGCGGCGCAGATGGACGGCGCGATTCTCGTTGTGAGCGCCGCGGACGGGCCGATGCCGCAGACGCGCGAACATATTCTGCTGGCGCGGCAGGTGGGTGTTCCGGCCATTGTTGTGTTCCTCAACAAGGTGGACACTGTGGACGATCCCGAGTTGCTGGATCTGGTTGAGCTGGAGATTCGTGAGTTGCTGGACAAGTATGATTTTCCCGGAGATGATACTCCGATTGTCCGAGGTGCGGCGCTGGGGGCCCTGAATGCTGACGACCCTAACTCTGAGGAAGCCAAGTGCATACAGGATCTTTTGGATGCGGTGGACAGCTTTGTTCCAGAGCCGGCTCGGCCGATAGACCAGCCTTTTCTTATGCCTATTGAGGATGTGTTCTCGATCGAGGGGCGAGGAACAGTGGTGACCGGACGCGTCGAACGGGGGGTTGTAAAGGTCGGCGAAGAAGTCGAGATTGTCGGGTTGCGCGACACTGTGAAGACAACGGTAACCGGGGTGGAGATGTTCCGCAAGCTCTTGGATCAGGGTCAGGCAGGCGACAATGTGGGATGTCTGCTGCGTGGAACCAAGAAAGAGGATGTTGAGCGCGGTCAGGTCCTGGCGGCTCCGAAAAGCATTACACCGCATACGAAGTTCAAGGCTGAGGTGTATATTCTCAGCAAGGAAGAGGGCGGACGTCATACGCCGTTCTTCAAGGGGTATCGACCTCAGTTTTATTTCCGCACAACCGATGTCACCGGGGACATCAGTCTTCCTGAAGGAGTGGAAATGGTCATGCCCGGGGATAATATCAGCATGGATGTTTCGTTGATCACCCCCATAGCCATGGAAAAGCATATGCGCTTTGCCATTCGTGAAGGAGGTCGTACTGTAGGTGCCGGGCGGGTGACTGATATAACTGAATAATTCAGCCAGTCTTGAGGCCGTGAGGGATGCAGTTCGGGTTGATTGAAGGTAGGCCAGTAGCTCAACTTGGCAGAGCACCGGTCTCCAAAACCGGGTGTTGGGGGTTCGAGTCCCTCCTGGCCTGCCAGGTAGGTGTCGGGAGTGGGCGGAAACAGCAGGAGTCGCATGGGAAAAATAGGTAATTTCATAACAGGTATACAGGCGTTTCTGGAAGAGGTCCGGGTGGAATTGACCAAGTGCAACTGGCCGACCCGTCCGGAGCTGCTGGAGTCGACTGGCGTCGTAATAATTTCGTGTCTCATCCTTGCTACATTTGTGGGTGTCAGCGATGCCGCCCTTGTGCAGTTGCTCAACCTGGTAATACGTTAAGGTCGTTTTTTTAATCCGGTGATGGTTATGCAAAAAGATTGGTTTGTGCTTCAGACTCTTTCCGGCCAGGAAAACAAGGTCAAGGAAAACATGGAACGCCGGATTGAGATGGAGGAAATGGGTGCCTATATTGAGGAAATTCTGATTCCTACTGAAAAGGTTTCGGAGGTCCGGCAGGGAAAGAAAACTACAACGACCAGGAAGTTTTTTCCTGGGTATGTCCTTGTCAGGATGAATTTGTACGGCGAA
>SLRP01000165.1 GCA_007130845.1 Kiritimatiellia bacterium
CTTCTTCTCTAATCCCGCCAATTGGGATGGAGGAGTTCTGCCGGGCGATGAAGACGACATGATTTTCCAGGCGGGTTCCACATCAGAGGCGAATCCCGCGATAGTGGATTCCAATTGGAATTCAATGTCGAACGGTCATATTCAGGTTTGGCATGATGCTGGTGCCGGTGCCACATATCTTACGGTTGCTGACGGGGGTGTACTGGCCCAGGACCGGCTCCGAATCGGGTGGTCAAATACCGGCTTTGCAACTCGCCCTGGTACACTGCATCTTCAGACCGGCGGATCAATAATAGGTACCAGCGAGACAAGGTCGATGACCATAGCTCCCGGAGCCTCTACCGGAACATTGATTCTGGATCATGGAGCCACGATGCAGTATGCAGGGCTTGCCATGAATGAGCCCGGAATAATCCAATACAACTTTGGCGAAGATAGTGTAACCACATTCGAGATTGGCTCAGCCGCCACCGTGTACGTGGATGGGCTTATTCGAGTGAACCTTGGTGCATTGGAAACCCAAGGGACATATACTCTCATGTCGTCGGAAGACGAGTCCATTGGCGGGCACCTTGGAAACTGGCTTTCCGGTTTGGCCGGAAACGAGTTTTCCGGAAGCGGCAACGGCGTGTTCGGCGACGGTGATAACGACCTGTTTGAAACCACGAGCGCCGATGGCTGGGAATGGACGCTGTCTTCTACGGACGAGGGAAGGACTCTTCAGTTCACCGCCATTCCTGAGCCGACAACAGCAGGTCTTTTTGTGGTAGCCGCGGCAACGGTTGGCTTATTCGCACGCCGCCGCCGTGTGAGCTGAAAACCGTTCGCGCTGTGCGCAGCAAACCTGTTTAACCGTTGAAGAGGCGTTATGACGGCATGACGCCTCTTCATTTTACCCGCAGACTTAAACCGACTTTCGACTTGAAACAGCCTACGGTCATGGATGGTATGCCCTGAACCGGTAACAGTAGAGGAATATACATGAAAATATATCGGATCCTTACATGTCTCATCGCAGCAGCCTTGATTCCAATTTCCGTTTCCGCAGGTCAGACGCAGGCGAATCAGAAGGTGGATTATTCTTTCAGGGATGATTACAGCAGACATGCGATACCTGCACCGGCCGGCGACGATCATTACTGGTGGAAGGGAAACCTTCACGCCCATACCCTATGGAGCGACGGGGATCAGTTCCCTGAGATGGTTATCCAATGGTATATGAAGCACGGCTATCATTTCCTCGCTATTTCGGATCACGGAATAGTCCCGCAGGGTGAAAAATGGATCAATCCGGAAACATACCGCTATCTTGAGAGCGGCGGCGGAATGAAAGTTGTTGATCTGTATCGTGAACGTTTTGGTGATGACTGGGTGGAAATGCGCGAGGTTGACGAGTCCATGCGCCGTCGATTGGAACGTCTGCCCGGCGGTGACGGAGCGCATTTGAGGCGTCCCGCAACGGAAGACATGCAAATAGGCGACACACTGGTGCGGATAAAGCCGCTCGGAGAGATCCGCCACCTGTTCGAAAAACCAGGCCGGTTTCTTCTTATTCAGTCCCAGGAAATAACCCAGGGCAGGCCTCACTTCATTCATATAAACAATGCAAATACCGTTGAAGCCGTCAGCAGAATTATCGGGGATGATATTGAGGCAAGTATACGCGAGACCTTCAATGCCGCCTATGCACACAGCCGGGAAACCGGTCAGCCCATGCTTCCGCACTTGAATCATCCCTATCATCGCATGGATCTTACAGGGGGTGTGACTGCGGAGATCCTTGCTTCCATTGAAACGGTCAATTTCTTTGAAGTATATAATGGAGCGCCTGGCTCCCGCAGTTTCGGAAGCAATACGCACCCGGATCTCGACAGCGTATGGGATATAGCCCTTACACTGCGTCTTGCTGAAATGGATCTGGGCCCATTGTACGGCCTGGCCGTTGATGACGCCCACCACTACGGAGATAGCGACGGGCCGGTAAAACCTGGGCGGGGATGGGTTGTTGTACGTTCGCGCTTTCTTACCCCGGAGTCATTAATAACGGCATTGAGAAAGGGCGAATTCTATGCCAGTACAGGCGTGACGTTAAGCAGGTTGGAATCCGAAAAGGACCGGCTGCATGTTGAAATTAATACCAGCGGAGACGCTGAAGATACTGAGTACACCATCCAGTTCATAGGAACCCGCAGAGGGTATGACAGGAGCCGCGAATACAGAACCGACGATGACGGCAATGAGCTGAGAAATGTTACCAAGCGGTACAGTGAAGAAATTGGAAAGGTGCTGAAGGAGGTCCAGGGCGATTCAGCCACATATGTCTTTGACGGAGACGAGCTCTATGTGCGGGCTAGAATTGTCTCTTCCGAATTCCATCCTGATCCGTTTCTGTTTACGCGCGGAGCGGTCAGGGGGGAAGGGCATGTAGTCCCTTCAAGGACTCACGACGACGTCATGACCATTCCCGAGCGGAAAAAGGCATGGATACAGCCGGTGATTCCCGGCAAGGGCCTGCTTGAGGCACCGGATTACAGCCGCTAGCCTTATCTATTTGTGATGGTCGAGTCAGAGGCGTATTGGAGTACCGACGCGCAGGCGATTCAACCATGGATTTTACTGATGACACGGATAGGGTGGCACAGGGAGGGTTCGGAACTGGTTGCTGTTGAACTTCAAGCACGCCAAATTGCAATGGAAAAGCGCATCGTAAATTGCCCCCCAATATCCGTGAAATCCGAGCCATCCGTGGTTGTCTCCGTAATATCCTGATTCATCGCATGGTACAGGTCAGAACCGGTTGTCCCTTTCCATAAAACCTTCTCATTCTACCTGCTTGACGCTTTTGTGATCCCTGTCGGCGCCTGAAGAGATTTGGGTGTAAGAGTATGTGTACGAGTAGGGGGTGACATGATAATTTTCCTCCAGACTGCGTTCCCACGCTATGAGCATGCACGCACGGCGTGAACATCAAGGGCGGCTGCCGGCCTGATAAACTCTCAGGTTCTCGTGGTCGAATGCCAAACTCATCATGATATTCCGTACTCTTATACCTACTCGTACACCCCTATCTCTTCCTGCATCAGAACAGTAATCAATGGAAAATCCCCCGCAACTCCCGGAATAACCAATTTAAAAGGGAAGCATCCGCTGCCGTTATCTGCTGAATATATATTCCCGACTCATATTCCGCTTAATCATCCGGAAGGTTCCCGCCGGCGCAATGCGCCGGCGGGGGAAACCGGCCCATGATCAGTGTCTGGGGTTCATTTCCAGTATCTTGCCGTAGTAAACGATACCGCAGCGTTCCTGCCATTCCTCGCAGGCCTGTTCGAGTTTTTCGACCAGTTCAGGGTGATCGCCAGCAACGTTCTTTGTTTCGGCCGGATCATTCTTCAGGTCGTACAGCTCGTATATTGTATCGGGTTTCTGGCTTGTCATTCCATACCATCCCGGTTCAATCAACAACTTCCATCGGCCCTGATAAATCACGCTCTGC